>JALWYT010000243.1 GCA_026992705.1 Thiotrichaceae bacterium | reverse complement strand
TGATGAAATATTTTCATTTACTTGCTCAAAAAAATTATAGGAACAATTTTTCATATCAGCTTAAGGGGTAAGGCTCATAATTAGCCGAAAGCATCTTCAAAAATATTCCCTTAAAAAATCAGATAATTTTTTAGGATAATAAGTAATCTTGGATAAGCATTTCCGCAATTTGGATGCTGTTTAGTGCCGCTCCTTTACGGACATTGTCAGCGACCACCCATAAATTTAAGCCAGATTCGCAGGAAATATCTTCACGAATACGACCGACATAAACGGGGTCGTTATTAGCTCCTTCGGTGACAGCCGTTGGGTATCCGCCATCTTTATGTTCATCTAATACGACAATTCCGTCAGTATTTGCCAGTATTTCACGGGCTTGTTCTGCGGTAAGTTTATCGCGTGTTTCTATATGAACGGCTTCAGAGTGACCGAAGAAGACAGGTACACGAACAGCGGTAGGATTTACCAGAATATCGGGGTCTTCCATGATTTTATTGGTTTCCCACACCATTTTCATTTCTTCTTTGGTGTAACCATTTTCCATAAAGACATCAATCTGCGGAATGCAGTTAAACGCAATTTGCTTGGGGTAAACCTTGGATTCGGCTTCTTTACCATTGAGTAATTTTGCCGTTTGACTTGCAAGTTCTTCAATAGCAGGCTTGCCTGTGCCTGAAACTGCTTGATAGGTTGCTACATTAATGCGAGTGATTTTTGCTGCATCATGCAAGGGTTTTAGTACCACGAGCATTTGTATTGTTGAGCAATTAGGGTTGGCGATAATGCCTCTATTGGTATAGCCTGCAACCGCATGAGGATTGACCTCAGGCACGACTAGCGGAATGTCATCGTCATAACGGAAGTGAGCAGTATTGTCGATTACAACACAACCTGCTTCAGCCGCTTTAGGTGCATAAATCGCTGAAATGGCTCCGCCGGGTGAAAATAAACCAATTTGCACTTTTGAAAAATCAAAGGTATCTAGGTTTTCAACCCGCAGGGTTTTATTTCCAAAGGTAACAGGCTTGCCTACCGAGCGTTCACTCGCTAGAGCATAAACTTTACCCACAGGGAAATTACGCTCTGCCAAGATAGAGAGCATTGTTTCTCCCACCGCACCTGTTGCACCAACAACAGCAACATCATAAGTTTTTGACATTCTTCTATTCCTTAATTTGTCACTACTTTAATTATATGAAAGATGATATTTTATTGATTATTCGGGTTTCAGCAGCAAGGAAGCTGCCGCAGAGCGTATACCATCTACACAATATAGATAGTTAATAGTTACTTTAGCCTTTCAAAGCAGCAACAACCGCATCACCCATTGTTGCTGTTCCAACTTGTTCAAATCCTTCAACAAATATATCAGCAGTGCGTAAGCCTTGCTGTAAAACAGATTTTACCGCTGCATCCACTTTAGCCGCTAATTCTGCTTGATCCAATGAATAACGTAGCATCATTGAAACTGACATAATTGTCGCCAATGGATTAGCAATGCCCTGACCTGCAATATCAGGAGCTGAGCCATGAATAGGTTCATACATACCGACACCTTTTGCATTTAATGATGCCGATGGCAACATGCCGATAGAGCCAGTCAACATAGCCGCTGCATCGGATAAAATATCACCAAACATATTTTTAGTGACAATCACATCAAATTGCTTTGGCTCTTTTACCAACTGCATTGCCGCATTATCAACATACATATGACTTAGTTCAACCTGTGGATAATCATCAGCAACTGATTCCACCACCTCACGCCATAGCTCAGAAACCTCCAGCACATTCGCCTTATCAACTGAGCAAACACGCTTATCACGTTTCATAGCAATCTCAAACGCAGAACGAGCGATACGCTCAACCTCTGACTCTCGATAAACCAACGTATTATAGCCTTCACGCTCACCATTATCTAAGGTGCGAATGCCTCGAGGCTTACCAAAATAAATACCACCGGTTAGTTCGCGGACAATCATAATATCCAAGCCTGCGACAATTTCAGGCTTTAGTGATGAGGCATCGGCGAGCTCTTCAGTCAAAATGGCAGGACGGAGGTTTGAGAATAAATCTAAATCCGAACGAATCGCCAATAAACCACGCTCAGGACGCAGCTCACGCGGTAGCTTATCGTATTCATAACCACCAACAGCACCCAATAAAATCGCATCGGCTTTGCGAGCTAATTCTTTTGTAGTGTCAGGGTAGGGATGACCTGCCGCATCATAACCTGCCCCACCGATTGCACCTTCGGTAAGCTCGATATCTAAACCATAATCAGCTTGCAATGCATTCAAAACTTTGACTGCTTCGGCAACGATTTCAGGACCAATACCATCGCCAGGTAACACTAAGATATTTTGCGACATGTAATCAACTCCGCGAAAAAACGCGGTAGTATATCACTGAGATTAGATTGCATGTAAGTGGGAGAACATAATTAATAATAAAATCCTAAGAAAAATTATAACAACTTTATTAAATAAAGTAGTAAGGTGCTAAGCAATTGATTATTCGGGATGCCGCAAATACATCCATGTAAGCTCTTAGGCAGCTTCCCTGCTGCCTAAGTCCGAATAATCAATCACTTACCACCTTGCACATAAATTGCACGGAATAATTGCTAAAAATCAAGGAGTATTTGCAATTAGCAAATAAATTGCTCTTTGTTGAGAATGGTAGAGGGTGTATCATGCAACTCTTGATGCCAGAGTTGAGAAACAATAATTGAATTAAGGATAGTCATGAGAGCATTTATATTAGTCGCCGCAATATTTTGGGCAGGATTTAGCTGGTGGTGGTATGTTTGTGATATTAAAGGCTATTGCGAAACAACAAACACCCAAGTAGCACAGACAGAAACAGATGCAAATAATAAAGACAATGAATCCACAGAAGAAAGCCTAACAACAGCCGCAAAAACGGAATTAGCAGAAGAAAATCAACAGGCATCACAAAGCTCTGTGACTGCTGAAAACACAAATAACGATGCAGAAAATAGCCAAACACAAAATAATGATGGTCAGACAGTCACAACGAATACAAATAATAATGTAATTGATGTAGTAAGTAATCAAAGCAAGACAAACATGGATGCTAATTCAGCAAACAATCGAAGTGATATAATGGGCAGTGCGTCAGAAAACAATCAAGGTGATATAATGCAAGCTGGTAATGCTGATAATAACAGCTTAGAAAGTCATCAAATGGATAGTATGCAAGTAAATATTAAATCTGATAACGATCGAATAAATTTAATAGAGGGTGATACAGCAGCAAACGTTGAAGATAATAATATTAGTGATACAGAAAATTATATGGATGAACAACAAGTCACGGACAATACTGATGATAATGATCCTAATAAGATTCGTATCGATGGGCTTTCAGATAGCAATGCCAGCGATGGAAAAATTGAAAAAATTCGTATTTACTTCCCTTATAGCTCATCACGACAAACAGAGCTCACAAGCAGTGCTGATCAATATTTTGATAAAATTGTTGCTGCACTAAAAACCAATGAAACGTTAGTAATTAAACTTACAGGACATACTGACAATAGGGGTAAAGCTAGCCGTAATAAAATTTTAGGACTAAGACGAGCAGAAACCATCAAGAAAATATTAGTTAAAAAAGGAGCACCTGCTGACCGCGTTAAAACAGAATCAATGGGGGAATCCCAACCTTTTTGGAGTAATGCAAGTAAAGCTGGACGAGAGAAAAATCGTCGAGTTGAACTAGAAGTGGTAACAGAATAAGAGGAAAAACAATGTTAAAAGCAATATTCATTGATCACAATGGTGGCTCTGCTACACTAGAAATTTTAGGCATGTTATTGGTTATGTTTATATTAGGTTATACTCTTGGACGATTAAAATCTAACAAAAAACGTTTGAGTAAAAATGCCAGTCGCTATGAGCGTAGAATGCAGCAGCTTGATGGTGTGCATCGTTCATAACAGTTTTTAAATTAGTAGATTAGGTTGAAACATTTTATGATCAGAAACAGTGGTAATCTACCATTCGGTTTTTTAGATTAGTTATTTATGTTAGTTTAACATTGTCATAAATAATTTAATTGGCAAGAAAATTAATGTGGCTATAATGGTAAAGTAGGTCACTAAACGAATAGGGTGGTCTTTAAACTCATCAAATAGGGTACGCTGTTTGCCTTCAGCTTTTAGTTTGAGGTAATCTTCACGTGCTTTCTTTGCTCGTTGCTTTTGATATTCCTCGAGTATTTGTTTAGCTTGATTTAGTTGTTTATCTGTTTTGAGCCATAATCCTGGCATTGATATACTCCAATTTCCTGCTGAGGTCTCGTAATAATCAATATTATTATCTTTTAGTAGTTGATGAACTTCTGTTACTTCATCATCAGGAACATTGCGAAGTTTAAAGATTAACTTAGGCATTAGTATCTACTCTTGTCATTATTAATTTGAGTTTTAAATAACTTCATTAGCCACATATATTGTGTAGGATATCGACGAATAAGTGCTTCAAAACCTTGATTCATAATGGCTACATCCCGCTTATTATTTTTGCTAGGATAATTAGCTAATGC
>JALWYT010000242.1 GCA_026992705.1 Thiotrichaceae bacterium | reverse complement strand
TTTCTTATTTTGTGTTAATGTAACATCTACGCCATTGGCTTTTATTTTATCGGGCTGGATGCGGATACTTCTTAGTGATTCAGTAATGTCAAGGCTCATTGATAGCTGGTCAATTTTTATTTTGTGCTTAGCATCCTTATTATCTTGTAAAACGACATTGCGTAGTTTCCAGCGTGGTGTTCCGCTATCAGTATCATAGCTAATATCACCTATTTTTACTTGAGTACCAAGATAGTGACTAGCTTCATTTTCGATTAATTGCTTATAGTTTCCAACTAAGGGAATCCAATAAGCAGATAAGCCAACTACAATAATTAAAAAAACAAATAAGTGATAAAATACCCTTAAAATGAAAAAAGTTGGATAAAGTAGAAAACCTTTCGAGTGGATAGGAGAATTTCTAAGTACAGGACTTAATTTAAAGAATTGATAATGTGTGCGGTTAACGGCATAAGCATTATCGCTTTTCATAGGGAGGGTTAGCTCGATTCCAGAATAGATATGGTTAATTATGATACAGTAATAGTAAAAGTAGGTAAATTTAGAATATTTACCTTATTGCTACAACAGGGGGTGTAAGTTTATATTCTGCCATCAAAGCTTTCTAATATCAGAAATACCCTTGCTATTTATATATCCTATAGCAAGGATCTTAGTCTAAGTGAAGGTTTATTATTTCCAAGTATCTCGTAAACCTATGGTGCGATTAAATACAAGATGATCTGGACTAGAGTGTTTACAGTCTTGATAGAAATAGCCTTCCCGCTCAAATTGAAAATGTGTTTCCTTATCTGCAGTGGCAAGACCTATTTCACCTTTGCAGCTTGTTAATACAGTTAAGCTGTTAGGGTTAAGGCTTTCCATAAAACCTTTACCACCAGCACCCGGTTCTGGCTCAGTGAACAAACGGTCATAAAGCCGTACTTCACAATCAACATTTTCTTTTGCAGATACCCAATGAATAACGCCCTTTGCTTTGATGCCATCGGCAGGGTTTTTGCCGACGGTGTCTTCAATAATACGAGCATGGACTTCAACAATATTGCCATCTTCATCTTTAATGGCTTCATCGGCTTCAATAATATAAGCATTACGTAGGCGAACACGCTTGCCAAGCACAAGGCGTTTATACTTTTTATTGGCTGATTCGCGGAAGTCATCTTGGTCAATAAAGATGTCTCTGCCAAAAGGTAACTTACGCTCACCTAAATCATCCCGGTTAGGGTGCCCTGGGGCAATCATGGTTTCTGTTTTATCTTCTGGATAATTGGTGAGTACCACTTTTAATGGGTGTAAAACACACATGGCTCGTGGTGCATTTTCATTTAGGTCTTCGCGGATTGTGAACTCCAAGGTGCTAACATCAACAACGCCATCGGTTCGTGTTACACCCGCTAATTCGCAGAATTTACGAATAGATTTTGGGGTAAAGCCACGCCGACGCATACCTGAAATGGTTGGCATTCTTGGGTCATCCCAGCCATCAACGACTTTTTCATCAACCAATTGCTTGAGTTTACGTTTACTGGTGATGGTGTAATTAACATTAAGCCGCGAAAACTCGTACTGATGTGGTGTGCAAGGTACGGGTAAATTCTCAATAAACCAATCATAAAGCGGGCGGTGTTCTTCAAATTCCAGTGTGCAAATTGAGTGAGAGATGCATTCAATCGCATCGCCTTGACCATGAGCAAAGTCGTAAGATGGATAGATGCACCATTTATCCCCCGTCTGGTGATGACTGGCTTTTTTGATGCGGTACAAAACAGGGTCTCGCATCTGCATATTAGGGTGAGCCATGTCGATAATTGCTCGCAGTGAACATGCACCTTCTTCAAATTCACCTCTCCGCATTTTTTCAAATAGTTCAAGGTTTTCTTCGATACTACGATTGCGGTATGGGCTAGGCTTACCCGGTTTAGTTAATGTGCCTCGATATTCGCGGGTTTCTTCTTGACTAAGATCGCAAACATAGGCTTTGCCTTGCTTGATAAGATAAATTGCCCATTCATAAAGTTGATCAAAATAATCAGAGCTATATTTAATGTCTCCATCCCATTGAAACCCTAGCCAGCGGACATCTTCTTTAATCGAGTCCACAAACTCCATATCTTCTTTAGTGGGGTTGGTATCATCAAAACGAAGGTTGCATTTGCCACCGTATTTTTTGGCTAAACCAAAGTTTAAAACAATGGATTTTGCGTGACCAATATGCAAATAGCCATTAGGTTCAGGTGGGAAACGGGTACGGACTTCTTTAACCCTGCCAGTTCTTAGATCTTCTTCAATAATTTTTTCGATAAAATTTAGTGGCTTATTTACTTCAGACATTCTTTTATTCTTCTTAACTTGATGGATAATGCTATTTATTAGACTAGCTTGCTTTAATAATGTCTAGTATTTCATTGCTTATGTTAAGTGAATTTTGATAAGTGGAGGTTTATCTTGATTGTTTAGCTATTTTTATATTTTTGATTAATGATTACTATAATAGAGGTATTTATAAAGACTCCTTTTTACTTGAGACAGTAAACATTTATATTCTTAGAATGCAGATGTTTACTGCTCTACAGTAGATTAAGTTTTCTCGGATAAGCTTCGGCTCTAATAATAGCTCTAACCAATTTCTGGCTTTTTAACCCGAATATGCAATTCGTTAAGTTGTTTGAAATCAACTTCGCTAGGGGCATCTGTGAGTGGGCATGAGGCTGTTTGGGTTTTGGGGAATGCCATTACGTCACGAATGGATTCTGCACCTGTCATTAGCATAACTAAGCGATCTAAGCCTAAGGCAATGCCGCCTAATGGAGGGCAGCCATATTTCATGGCATCGAGTAAGAAGCCGAATTTATCTTGAGCTTCTTCATTGCTAATACCGAGCAATTCTAGGGCTGCGGTTTGCATATCAGCATTGTGGATACGAATTGAACCACCTCCTAGTTCAGTACCGTTTAATACGATGTCATAGGCATCGGATAAGGCCGTCTCGGGGTTGTCTTTTAATGCTTGAATATCATTGGATTTTGGTGCGGTGAATGGATGATGTAATGCGTGCCAGCGATTTGCTTTGTCATCCCATTCAAACATGGGGAAGTCAACCACCCATAAGGGAGCCCAATCGCCTTCGACCATATCTAAATCATGTCCAATCTTAACTCGCAATGCACCTAAGGCATCATTGACGATATTTGCAGTGTCCGCACCGAAGAAGATAATATCGCCATCTTCTGCTCCTGTGCGTTCTATAATATCCATTGCTACATCGGCAATGAATTTAACAATCGGTGATTGCAAGCCATCCACGCCTTTTGATAAATCATTGACTTTAATATACGCCAAGCCTTTCGCACCATAGCGTGAGACATATTTGGTGTAGTTATCAATTTCTTTGCGTGTTAGTGAGCCGCCTTGTGGAATGCGTAATGCTGCAACGCGACCTTTAGGATTATTGGCTGGACCTGAGAATACTTTAAACTCTACGCCTGACATTAAATCACCGACATCGACAAGCTGTAGTGGAATGCGTAATTCAGGTTTGTCGGAGCCATATTTTTCCATCGCCTCGGCATAAGTCATGCGTGGGAATGGGCTAGGCAAGTCAACATTAAGCACTTTTTTGAACAATTTAATCAGCATATCTTCCATCATATTGATAATGCTTTCTTGCTTAACAAATGACATTTCAATATCAAGCTGAGTAAATTCAGGCTGGCGGTCTGCTCGTAAATCTTCATCACGGAAGCAACGAGCGATTTGGTAATATTTATCCATGCCGCTCATCATCAGCAATTGTTTAAACAACTGTGGTGATTGCGGTAATGCGTAAAACTCCCCTGCATGGACACGGCTAGGCACGAGGTAATCTCTCGCTCCTTCGGGGGTTGCCTTGGTTAATAATGGTGTTTCAATTTCTAAGAAGCCATTATCTTCCATATAGCGACGAATAAAGTTAGTGATTTGTGAACGCTTACGCATTCGCTCTAGCATTTCTGGGCGACGCAAATCAACATAACGATACTTGAGGCGAGTGTCTTCATTGACATCATCATCTAGCTGGAAAGGTGGTGTGGCTGATGCACTGAGTATCTCAAGCTCTAAACCAAGCACTTCAACCTTGCCGCTAATTAGATTTTCATTAACCGTTCCTTCTGGACGCTCACGAACTCGCCCTTTAATGCGTAAAATATGTTCATTACGCACTGTTTCCGCTGTCGCAAACACATCTTCACGATCAGGGTCAAAGACCACTTGAAGCAAACCTTCACGGTCACGCAAATCCACAAAGATTACACCGCCATGATCACGACGACGATTTACCCAACCGCATAATGTAACTTCTTGACCTAATAATGATTCGTCAACCAAACCGACATAATGGCTACGCATGATAATTCCTGTTTTTTAGTTATTTGAGCGTAACTACTCAGTATATTGCATAAAAGCTGGTCAGTGATTGAGCAGTTACATTTTGAGCAATACAAAAAAGCAATCGCGAATAGTAGTCAGACTTTGCAGGGGATTCAAGATATTTCCAATTTTATAAATAAAATATCTCTTGTTAGATAATTTAAATAATACTTTAGTAGAAATTATGGTATTTATTTATATAGAAAAACAATAACTTAT
>JALWYT010000241.1 GCA_026992705.1 Thiotrichaceae bacterium | reverse complement strand
CATGCCGCTGACATTATGCTATTAAATAAAATCGACCTGTTGCCCTATCTGCAATTTGATGTTGAAAAATGTATTGAGTATGCTCGACGAGTAAACCCCAGCATTCAAGTATTACAAGTTTCCGCAACCTCTGGCGAAGGCATGGAAAACTGGTATCAATGGATACGCATGACGCGACAGTCTCGCCTGATTGGTCACCCTATAGGAGTCTCAAAGCAAGCATGACACAACTCATCAAAAAATCTCTACCCAGTGTTCTTATCGTTGATGATGAACCGCGAGCATTAGAAACGCTACAACGTATTCTGGATGAATATTTTGATGTGCATACCGCCAATAATGCCGCCGAAGCCGAAGAAATATTAGCGCGGGAATGGATACAAGTTGTGCTGTGTGACCAGCGTATGCCTGACGTAACAGGCATTGAATTATGCTCACACATCCGCGAACGCTGGCCTGAAATCATCTGTATTATTATCTCTGGTTATACCGATTCTGATGATCTAATTGATGCAATTAACGAAGGCGGCATTTATCAATTTATCGCCAAACCTTGGCAACCTGAAGAAGTCATACTCAAGCTCAAAAACGCAGTAGAACTGTTTGAACTTCATCGCAAAACTGAACGCTTATCTATCGAGCTAAAGCTACGCCCCAAAACCCTGCAAGAAGAAATCGCCAGTCAGCGTGAAGTCTTACAAGCCCGCTACAGCTTTGACAATGGCATTGTGCGTAGCCCTGATAGTTGCATGAATCAAGTCTGTAAAACCGTGCAACGTATCGCCCCTTTTGATGTGAGCGTGATGATTACAGGAGAATCAGGCACAGGCAAAGAACTCTGTGCTAGAGCTTTGCATTACAACAGTCTGCGACAAAACGAACCTTTTGTTGCAGAAAACTGCGGAGCCTTACCAGATGAACTACTGGAAAGCGAGCTATTCGGGCATAAAAAAGGAGCATTCACAGGAGCCTCCCATGACCGTGTCGGTTTATTTGAAAGTGCCGATGGCGGTACATTATTTTTAGATGAAATTGGCGATACCTCCCCAGCCTTCCAGCTCAAATTATTGCGGGTGCTTCAAGAGGGTGAGGTGCGACCTTTAGGTAGCAATACCCGCCGTCCAGTCGATGTTAGAGTCATTGCCGCAACCAATCACAACCTTGAAGACGATGTGCGTAATGGACGGTTTCGGCAGGATTTATACTATCGCCTAGCCACATTTGAAATACGAGTACCACCACTGAGAGAACGGCTGCTCGATATTCCGCATTTAGCTCATTATTTATTAAATGAAATCATGGACGAGCTAGGCAAAAAAGTGAATGGTTTTACCCAAGAAGCGATTGAATGCCTGCAAAATTATCACTGGCCCGGCAATGTGCGAGAGTTGCAAAACGAAATCAAACGTATGTTGGTGCTGGCTCAAAAAAATGTACTCGGAGCAGAATTAATCTCCCCCAAAATCCTTCAAGCCACACCTGATGAACAACGCCAAGATATGCAAATCATCAATAGCATACAAGGCACACTAAAAGACCGCGTAGAATCACTCGAAGCCCGCATCGTCAAAGAAACACTGGTACGCCATCGCTGGAATAAAACACGCACAGCAGAGGAGCTAGGTTTATCCCGCGTAGGCTTGCGTAGCAAAATGGAGCGTTATGGATTGGAGCAGGATGAACATGCGGAGGAAGAGGCTAAAGCATCATAAAAAAAATAATTTTAATGCTATAGTTAATACCAAATCATATTCACTCAAATTTTAGAGAAAGTATCATGCCCACACAGCCTATTATTACAGGAAAAACAATCAGTATTGCAGATTTAAAACGCAACCCCATGCAAATCGCTGATGCAAACGAGCCTGTCGCCATATTAAATCATAACAAGCCAGCCTTTTATTGCGTACCTACACAAGAGTGGGAAGCTATACAAGAATATCTTGATGATTTAGCTTTACTTGATATTGCAAAAAAACGCCTAAAGCAAGGCGACCGAGTAAAGGTTTCACTCGATGAGTTATGAACTAGAATTCAATAGCAAAGCATTAAAGGAGTGGAAGAAGCTCGACAACAGCATTAGAACACAATTTAAAAAGAAGCTAGAAGAACGTTTGATAGAGCCACATATACCTGCGTCACGTTTATCAGGAAGCGATAATTTTTATAAAATCAAGCTGCGAAAATCAGGGTTTCGCCTAGCTTACTATGTTGATGACGAGCGAATTGTTGTATTGGTACTTTCTGTTGGAAAACGAGAAGGTAATAGTGTTTACAACAAAGCACTTGATAGAATTTGATATAATGCAAACTACCTCCCTAACCAGCCAAATCTCCCAAAACCTGCCGCCTGTAGATGGTATGTCAGATAATGCATGGGTTGAGGTCATTCAGCACATGGATGAGATTTATGCTGATCTGGTTAATCACCAAGTCATTATCGAAGAAAAGAATGCTGCTCTGGAAGAAGCTTATCAATTTATCGAAAGCATATTGGCTTCAATGCATGATGTATTAGTCGTTACTGATATTAATGGCAATATTCAACGTGTTAATCAGTCACTAGAAAAGTTCACAGGAAAGACTTCAAATGAGCTATTGGGTAAACCATTAAGTATTTTATTTCCTAAAAAAGCAACTCCACAAATTAATGAATTCCCCGAACATATACGTTCAGGCAAATTGGTCGATTGTGAAGTGGATATGTTGGATTCAAACAATACGCTACTACCGATGGCAGTCACCTGTTCTGCCCGTTATCACCTAGATGGTCGCTTGCTGGGTTCGGTACTAACAGGCAAACCATTGGATGAAATCCGTCGTGCCTATCGAGAACTAAAAAAAACTCATGAAGAATTACAAGCAACGCAACAGCAACTTATCCAGTCTGAAAAAATGGCATCGCTAGGTCGCCTTGTTGCAGGTGTTGCCCATGAATTGAATAATCCAATCAGTTTTGTCTATGGCAATATGTATGCTTTGCAAGGCTATAAAAAACGCATCCAGCAATACATTAATGCCATTCACAACAATATTAGTTCGGAAGAGCAAAACACATTACGCCAAAGCTTAAAGATTGATTATATTTTACGTGATATTGATTCACTGATTGATGGCTCACTAGAGGGGGCACAGCGTGTTAGCACCATTGTTAAAGAACTAAAACGCTTTGCTGCCCCCAAAAATAATGAAGTGGAATCGTTTGATTTAGTTGAGCTAGTAACAAATAGCATTCAATGGACTGTCAAATCAGCTAGGATTCCACCTAAAATCATCACAAAACTTCCTGATAGTTTTGTAATAAAAGCGAATAAGGGCTATATCCAACAAATTCTGCTAAATCTTATTCAAAATGCTCTGGATGCAATGGATAATATTACAAAACCTTGTTTAACGGTAACAATAAAAGAAAACGATAAGTGGGTAAAAGTATCTATAAAAGATAATGGCATCGGCATATCTGAAGAAAACTTACTACGCGTTTTTGATCCATTCTTTACCACAAAACCCGTGGGCAAAGGAACAGGTTTAGGGCTTTATATTAGCTATGGTTTAGCTACTGAACAATGTAATGCAATATTACAGGCAAACAATAACCCTGATTCAGGGGCAAATTTTACGCTTACACTTCCCTTAGGTTAAATTTATGTCAGACTGTTGCTCCTCATCCTACCAATCTTCTGAAACAAAGAAAAAAAGCCCTTGCCCTCACTGCCAAAATAATGGCACGCTGGTTTCAACAACAACCATTGAGCATCATTTAAAACAACCTTGGCATTGGCAAGCTACGAATCAAGCCTATTATTTTTGTGGTGATACAGACTGCGAAGTTGTATATTTTAGTAATGATAGTGTTATTCAACAATCTGAACTTAGACTCAAAATAGGAATAAAAACACAGCAAGCAGATGATCTTATTTGTTACTGCTACGGTGTTAGCTTACAACAAGCAAAAGAAAAGCCTGAAATAAAAGCATTTGTGGTTGATAAAACCAAACAGAACAACTGTGCATGTAAGATGCGTAATCCTTCAGGACAATGTTGTTTAAAAGATTTTCCAAAGAAGGCACAATAATGTTTAATGTTCTATGGCTACAATCAGGCGGCTGTGGCGGATGCAGTATGTCACTACTCAATCAGAAGCCATCGGCTTGCAATATGATGGTAAACAAGAAGGCGGATTACTTGACCCACAATGGCAATCCAATGGTGCTCTTCCCGTTATTAATATTGTAGGTTGCCCCACACATCCTAACTGGATCAGCGATACACTCATGTAGCTACTAGCGTTTGGTGAACTCAGCAAAGAGGAATTAGACGATTTAAACCGCCCCAGAATGAGCTATGGAGCTTATACGTTAGCAGGTAAGCTACTATTTGCTCAAGGCGTTTGGACGGGTGAATTACAGGCATTAAAATAGCGATGATATTAAAGAAGATATTAACCATGGCTGGATGCTGTCACAAAACGGAGCCAAACACCCCTACCAAGGCACAACGCTACCCAATGCTGAGCAAAGTAACGGCTATAGCTGGTGCAAAGCCCATCGTTTAGCAGGTAAAGTGATGGAAGTGGGAGCATTGGCTACGCATCCGCAAAGGTCGCAGCTTAAACTATCAAATCACCGCCCCAACCACTTGGAATTTCTCACCACGTGATAGCAATGGAATCAGAACAAGCCCTAGTTGGAAC
>JALWYT010000240.1 GCA_026992705.1 Thiotrichaceae bacterium | reverse complement strand
ATTAACCCAACTGATAATTGTAAACCTATAAATTGTTTGATTAACTCTCCTTCAATAAAGCGTGATAACCATGCACCAATACCCATTGCTGTCATGAATAGGCCAATGACTATTGAGAACTGGTAAACAGAGTCACCTAATAGATAACTGGATAGGGTACTGATTAAGAGTTCATAAATTAGACCACAAATTGCAATAATAAATGTTGCAAATAACAATGTTATTTGTTGAGTTTTTTTTGTATTCATGCTGCTAATAAGCCTGGGTCAGCATGGTAAAGACTCCATTAATCGTTGCTAATGACTAAAGATGATATAGTTTTTTATATTATTACATCTTAATCTGGCTTTCATGAATGACTCCCCAATTTCCTCTACCGCAATATTCTGTCCAATACCAAAGTCCTTGTTTTTGGTCTATTTGAGGAGTGTTATAGATAGAAATATATTGTTGGTTAGTAACTTGGCATATTTTTTCACCATTCGGAATTTTACGGATATTGCTTGGTGGGTCAATTACTAAAACATCAGTAAATGATGTATTTATTAATTCTTTAATAGTGGAAATTCGTTTTTGATAATAAGCAGTAATACAATTCGCAATATCACTTTTGTTTAAGCAGTTATTTTCGATGTATTGATTACGACTTTTAATCCAAGTTGACTGTTGTTTCCGTCCTTTATTACTAACAATAGGAGGTAATTGATTTTTATATTGTGTATACGTTTCATTGAGTTGCAGATCAATTTCTCTAGTTTGGCTATAAGAACAAATGGCTTTTTCTACCTTTGTATATGCTGTCTCACAGTCAAAACCAGCTTTTACCTTGGGCGTATTGACAGATCCATCTATTTGACTTGTTTCTTCTGTATTATTGCTACTTTGTCCAATTTTTGTTGTTATATTATTATTGGGGTTGTTAGTATTGCTATCATCATCAGTAATCAGTCCCACCCATATTAAGAAGAAAAATAAGCCAAAAATTCCCGTTATAAACTTAGTTTTGAATGGATAATTACTGAATATTAGAAAAAATAGCCCAGCAGGGAAGAAAGTTGTCAAACTAAGTACAAGAAAGGGAAGACTAAGATACCAAGGGTTCTTTTGCTTCGCTGATTTTCTATTTCTTGGTTTGCCTAAATAGCTTTCTAAGGCATTCAATAAATCCCGTGTACTATAATCATAATTTTTATTGTCCAATTCAAGTGCTTGGCGACGTGCTAACGCTTTCAGCGGTTTAGGGAGTTCATCTTCTGTAGGCATGAGTGAACCATTGACTAAAATAGGTATAATAGGAATATTACGCTCTAATGCACGAGAAACTTCTAAACGTACAAAATCTAGTGGATTATCTAAACGCCGATTACCTTGATTATCTGTTGCTGAAAGCCATTCATTGCCAATAATGACTCACATGACAGCACAACCTTTCAAATTATTATCAAGAATATCAACAAAATCTCTGCCAAGTTGAATATCATCAACATCCATAAAGATTTGTGAGCGACCGAAATGTTGGGTTAAACGCTCATATAAGGCTCGAACATAACCAGGGCTATCCGAGCGGCGGTAGCTGATAAAGGCTTTTTTCATAATGTAATATAATTGTAATAAATTTAAGGTTTGGATCTTGACTTAGGTAAGATTTAGCACAACCTTTATTTTTTAATGCCAGTAAGATTTATTATAGCCAAGTTTATGAAAATTAAATCGACTTTAGTTAAAAAGAGCTTGGTAGTAGCAAATTACAAACTATAATCGTATAAACAGATTGCTCCGCCTTGAAAGCATAATGAAGGGCGAATTTGCTGTTAGCCACTACGCTTTGCATCAATGACATTTGGTAATTGAGCGATACGGTCTAAAACTTCAGCTAGTTGATGTTTATCTTCGATTTGAATCGTCATTTTAATTACTGAAGTATTGGGTTCATTGCCAGGTTTACTAATAACCTCAACAAGATTGATTTGTCGTTTAGTTGTTACATCGGCAATATTGCGTAATAAACCAGGTAAATTGTAGCCAATAACCGTAATATCTGCAGCGTACACACTACGATTACTGTCCCATTCAACATCGACTAACCGTTTTTTTTGTTCATCAGTCATATTCAAGATATTAGTGCAATCTTGCCGGTGAATGGTTATGCCACGTCCAACCGTGATATAACCGGTAATAGCATCACCAGCAACAGGTTTACAACAGGTAGATAGCTGAGTAAGCAAATCTTTTTCACCATTAACAATAATTCCATAACCACGCGTATTATCGTCTGCGGGGAGTTCTCGTAATGGAATTTCAGCAAACTCATCATCACTGGGTACAATCATTGCGTCAATCAACTGATTGACGCTAATGTCACCACGCCCTAAAGCGATTAAAAAGTCACGTTCATTTTGTTTTTTAAAGTGTTTAGCTAAATCTTCTGCTGTTATCTTACTGATGCCAAGACGGTGTTGCTCTTGGTGAAAAAGGGACTTACCTTCACGGTAGTTTTCCTCATGATCTTGTTGTCGAAACCAGTGTCTAATTTTACTACGGGTACGTGGTGAACAAACATAACCAAGGGATTTATTTAGCCAATCACGCTTCGGGTGCTCTTCTGTACCTGTCAGTATTTCAACCTGATCACCATTTTGTAAAACATAGTTTAATGTTCCCATTACACCATTAATTAGTGCTCCACGACAACGATGCCCTATTGAAGTGTGTACTGCATAAGCAAAATCTAATGGCGTTGAACATTTAGGTAACTCGATAACTTTACCTTTAGGAGTCAGCACAAAGACACGATCAGAAAACACCTCGGTATGAAAGTCTTCCATTAATTGTGAGCCATTATCTTTATTATCAAGTAAATAACGCAATGAGGCAATCGCTCGTTCCATTGCTTTATCCTGTGAGCCACCTTCTTTGTATCGCCAATGAGCAGCAACACCATACTCTGCTACCATATGCATTTTTCTGGTACGGATCTGGACTTCAACATACTTTCCCTTCGGACCGACAATAACGGTATGGATTGATTGATAGCCATTAGGTTTGCGATTTGTAATATAATCATCAAACTCTTCTTTTTTATAATGCCATTTATTATGAATCAGCCACAAAATGTAATAACAAGTTTCAGTGTGGGCATCAACCGTAATCCGTACTGCTCGTAAATCATATAATTGATCAATTCCCACCCCTTTTCGCTGCATTTTCTTCCAAATACTATAAATATGCTTAGGGCGACCGTAAACTTCAGCTTCAATATTATGTGCTTTTAATAAACTTTTAATGCTGGAAACAAAGGTATCAATAAAGGTTTCACGCTCAACTCGTCTATCCTGTAAGGCTTTTGCGACTTTTTTATAATTAACAGGATCAATATAGCGGAAAGATAAATCTTCTATTTCCCACTTTAATTGGTTGACACCAAGTCGATTAGCCAGTGGTGCAAAAATATCCAAAGAGTCTTTAGCAATCCAGACACGATATTCATCATCATAATCTTTTAAGATTCTGAGATGCTGTAGCCGCCATGCAAGCTTGATAAGTACTGCACGAACATCAGTTGCCATGGTTAATAACATACGTCGCAGACTTTCTGATTGTTCGGGGGCATTCATTTGGTTTTCAATTCGGCAATTAACAAAAGTATGCAATTGATACACGCCATTGACCATATTACGGATTGATTTACCATAGCCATTTTCAATTGTTTCTAGAATATTTTCTAATTTAGTATGGTCTATAAAACGATAATCACTAAGCAGTGAAGCTAATAATGTCTCTTGATCAACTTGCAAACCGTGTAATATTTCAGTGACATCTAAGCTATTAGGAAATTTATCTTTTTTAGTAACTTCCCCAAGATGTAATATATGATCAACTGCATCACAAACTTTTTCATAATCCTCTGATTTGCCAGAAATCCAGAAACGTTTGATCCAATCATCGCGTGTACGTGAGTGTGTATTAACTATTTGACTATGTAACATAAATGCTGAGGTTTGCCTTATTCATTATTCTACAGTGGTTTAATAGCCTGAGCTAATAGTTGAATTTTTGTTTTTAATTCATTTAAATTGTTAATAATCTGACTGGGTAAATTGTCATCATCACCATACCATTTTTTTGCACTGGGATTATACCAAATTGAATACCAACCTGCTTGATTAGCCCCTTGAATGTCGCGAATCGGGTCATCGCCGATATAAACAGCTTCATTCGCATTAACTCCTGCCTTAGATAACGCTAAATTAAATATATCTGGATGCGGTTTTGCCACACCAGCTTCCCTTGCAGACACAGTAAAGTCAAATAAATTACCAATACCAATATGATTCACATCTGCATTACCATTACTAATGACACCCAATAAAAAATCTCGGGATAACTCCTCAAGTAGCTCTAAAGCCCCTTCATAAAATTCCACTTCATTACGAGCTAACCAAAAAACTTGGAAGGCATTTTCGACCATTTCATCATCATAGCCGAATTCATCGGCAAATCCACGCAGCCAATTTTTGCGTAATTGAGTCAAATCATAGACAAGTTCAGGATTATTTGTCATAAACGCATCACGACTTTGCATAAAATCATCAAAACAATAGCGTTGAGTCAAAGCGGGATAATGCTCTGCAAGCCAATTGTAGTGTTTTTTCTCCGCTCGCTGGATAACGGGGTGACATGCCCATAATGTATCGTC
>JALWYT010000239.1 GCA_026992705.1 Thiotrichaceae bacterium | reverse complement strand
CCCTGTAGCGATGTATTGATAATTTCCGCTCGTGGCATTTCTTTGATTAATTTGGCAATGCTTTGCTTTACTTGTGCTAAAAAGTCAGCATCGGGTGAAACGAGGATGGCTTGGGCATCTTCATCGTGTTCGGCTTGTGAGAATAAGTCCATTGCAATCCAGTCGGGATTGGTTTTGCCATCACAGACAACCAGAATTTCTGAAGGTCCTGCAATCATGTCAATACCGACCGTGCCATACACCATCTTTTTAGCTGTAGCGACATAGATATTGCCCGGTCCAACGATTTTATCGACGGCTTTTATGGTTTCTGTTCCATAGGCTAATGCAGCAACCGCTTGAGCACCGCCAATAGCATAGACATCATCAACCCCTGCGACCATTGCAGCGGCTAATACTAATTCATTTAATTCACCATCAGGGGTAGGGACGACCATAATTAATCGTTCTACACCTGCGACTTTTGCAGGCACAGCATTCATAATAACCGATGAAGGATAAGCGGCTTTGCCACCGGGTACATATAGCCCAACGCTATCAAGTGGCATAATTTGCTGCCCAAGCACTGTGCCATCTTCCTCGGTATAACTCCAAGCTTCAATTTTTTGATGCTCAGCATAATTAGCAACACGTTTGGCGGCTAATTCCAATGCTTGTTTTTGCTCAGGCGAAATGCTGTCAAGTGCTTGCTGTAGGCGGCTAACAGGAATATGCAATTCATCCATTGAATTAACCGACATGCGGTCAAAGCGATTGGTGTATTCAATTAATGCCGCATCACCACGCTGTTTTACATCAGCTAAAATGGTATTAACTGTGCTGAATACTTGATCATCCGATACGCTATCCCATGCCAATAAGGCATCCATTTCTTGCCAGAAATTTGCATCTGAAAAGTTTAATTCTTTCACTTGTACCATTTAGCTATTCTCTCTTCGTGTTTTTACCGCATCGGCTAATTCGCGTAATACCGCTTCTGTAGTTTCCCAGCCAATGCAGGCATCGGTAATACTTTTTCCATATTCCAATTGCCCAAGTGACAAACCATCGGCTTTTTGATTGCCTTCTTTAAGATGACTTTCAATCATTACACCTGAAATATTGCGACTGCCTGCACGAATTTGCTCCGCAATATTACTTGCCACAATCGGCTGGTTACGATAATCCTTTTCGCTATTAGCATGACTACAGTCCACCATTACCGCAGTCGGAAAGCCCGCTTCGGCAAGTTCTTTTGCTGCTTGATCAACACTTGCCTTATCATAATTAGGCTTGCCATTGCCACCACGCAGAATGATATGAGCATCCTCATTACCTGTTGTCGTGAATATGGCAGAGCGTCCTTTTTTGTTCACTGATAAAAAATGGTGGGAGCGTGATGCTGCCATCACCGCATTGATAGCTACATCCATATTTCCATAGGTTCCATTTTTAAAGCCTACTGGGCAAGATACGCCAGAAGCTAATTCACGATGCCCTTGGCTTTCGGTAGTTCTTGCTCCAATTGCCGCCCAACTGACTAAATCTGAAATATATTGCGGGCTGATTAAATCAAGGTATTCGGTTGCAGCAGGCATACCGATATTAGCAAGATCAAGTAGCAGTTTTCTGGCAAGTTTTAAGCCTTTTTTAATTTCAAAACGACCATTGAGGTCAGGGTCATTAATTAGACCTTTCCAGCCGATATTGGTACGCGGTTTTTCAAAATAAACTCGCATAATAATATGCAAATCTTCGCTTAGCTTTTCACGCAATGTTAGCAAGCGTTTTGCATAGTCTTTTGCCGCCTTGACGTCATGAATAGAGCAAGGACCAACCACCACTAATAAGCGATCATCAATACCATGAATGATATTGTGGCAAGCTTTGCGTGCCTCATAAACGGTATTGCTTGCTTTCTCAGTAATGGGAAAACGTTTTATCAGTTTGTTCGGCGATGGTACCTTTCTCTTTTCTTTGATACGTAGATTATCGGTCTCTTGCATTGTCATAATTTGCCCCTAGCCTTGCTCCACTGCGGATTGAATCTGATTTAAAATGATTTGAATCCTTGCGTGCTTCATCTTCATTGATGCTTTGTTAATCACCATGCGTGAGCTAATATCGTGCATGTGTTCTAGTGGCACTAAGCCGTTGGCTTTCAAGGTTCCACCTGTATCAACCACATCAACAATGCAATCCGCTAACCCCACAATTGGGGCTAATTCCATTGAGCCATACAGCTTGATAATATCTGCCTGACGACCTGTTTTAGCAAAGTATTCTTTGGCACAATTCACAAATTTAGTCGCAACTTTGATATGCCCCTTGTCCAAAGGCTTATCTGCATAGCCTGCAACCATGAGTTTGCACTTAGCAATATTTAAGTCGAGTAATTCATACAAGCCTTCGCCACCGTGCTCCATTAACACATCTTTACCCGTAACGCCCATATCTGCCGCCCCATATTGCACATAAGTTGGCACATCGGTAGCACGAATAATTAGCAGCTTTATATCATCCTGATTGGTATCAAGAATGAGTTTGCGGCTAGTTTCTGGATCATCAATTGGCTCAATGCCCGCTGCATTCAATAGCGGAAGCGTTTCCTTAAAGATGCGTCCTTTGGAGAGGGCAATTGTCAGAATATCATTACTCATTTTATTTCCATTGTGAAAAAGGGCTTGTGTGGCAAAATATTTCTATGAAACTCTTACGACATTCGCTCCAATAGCAGATAGTTTTTCCTCGATTTTTTCATAACCACGATCGGTATGGTAAATACGATCAACCGTTGTTTTACCTTTTGCTGCAAGCCCAGCAAGAACCAAGCAGGCAGAGGCTCTTAAATCAGTTGCCATGACTTGAGCACCATAAATTTCTGGCATACCGGCAACAATTGCGGTATTGCCTTCAAGACGGATATTAGCTCCCATGCGAGCTAATTCTGGAACGTGCATCATACGATTTTCAAAGATGGTTTCAACCACCACCCCAATCCCTTGTGAGACCGTATTCATCGCCATAAATTGAGCCTGCATATCGGTTGGAAATGCGGGGTAAGGGTCAGTGCGAATATCCACTGCTTTTAGCATGCGACCTCGCATATCTAGCTCAATCCAATCATCACCTTTTTTGATCAAAGCCCCCGCTTCTGTAAATTTATTAAGCACGGCATCTAAACTATTCACATCAACATTAAGCGTTCGCACTCTACCGCCTGTAATTGCCGCCGCTGCTAAATAAGTGCCTGTTTCGATGCGGTCAGGTAATACGGAATAATCACAGCCTTGCAACTTTTCCACACCTTCGATAATTAAAGTATCCGTACCCACACCTTTAATTTTGGCTCCCATTTTAATTAGGCAATTAGCTAAGTCAGTAACTTCAGGTTCACGAGCAGCATTTTCGATGCAGGTTGTGCCTTCAGCTAATACCGCCGCCATCAATAGATTTTCCGTACCTGTTACGCTAACCAAATCCATTGTGATCGTCGCACCTTTTAGGCGACTCGCCTTAGCTCGGATATAACCCTCCTGCACGGTGACTTCCGCCCCCATTGCCTCTAAGCCTGCAATATGTAAATTCACAGGACGAGAACCAATTGCACAGCCACCCGGTAGCGAAACCTCAGCTTCACCATAGCGTGCCACTAGAGGTCCTAGCACTAAAATCGAGGCTCGCATCGTGCGGACTAAATCATAGGGGGCACGACAACTATTCAGTGTACTGGTATCGGTTGAGATATTATTCTCTGCATCCGTTTCAACCGTAATACCCATTCCCTCAAGCACTTGAGCGAGTGTTCTAACATCTTTCAATCGGGGTACATTTCGTACCGTCATCGGTGTTTCTGCCAAAATGGTTGCTGCCAAAATTGGCAATACCGCATTCTTAGCACCTGAAATTAACACATCACCATCAACGGCTATTCCGCCTTGTATTTCTAATTTTTGCATTATTACTATTGAAGCTTAAAATTTAAAACGGGCAATAATAACGAAAATAAAAGGGATTCACCACAGCGACATGGTAGATGGGTATATTTTTCTTGTATCAATGACTATATTTATCAAGTAATTGATAGTACTAGTATTCGATTTAACTTGGTTGATAATTCCTCAAATAGTATTCGATTTCTTCATGTCTATCAGCAGGTGCTCTAATAATCAGTGCATCACCACGCTTGAGTACAGTATTACTTGCAGGGTTTTCGCCGTGGAAGCGTCCGCGTCTTAGTGAGACGATGCTGGCACTGTAGCGAGCGAGGTATAAATCGCTGATTTTTTTATTGGCAGCGTAGTCTTCTTCTCGCAGGATAACGGTGTGTAGTTCATGGCTGTCGTGGTCTTCCAGTTTGACATTGGTTTTTTCACCGTGAAAGTAGTTCTTTAAACTGGAGTAGCCTTCTTCGCGGACGCGTTGAATGACTTCATGCACTTCTTCTTGATCAATTCCTAAGGCTTCTAGCGTGCGTTGTGCGACGGTCATGGTGGCTTCTAGGGTTTCGGGTACAACACAGTTTGCTCCGAGTGATAGTAGCTCTTCCATGTGCTTATCATCTTCTGTTCGCACTAAAATAGGAATATCTTTACTCTTGTTTCTAGCGACTTCGGTAATGACTTTTGAGGTTGCAATATCACTGGTTGCGACTACGACTAAGCGGGCACGGTAAAGTCCTGCGGCGATTAGGATTTCGCCATGTGTTGCGTCGCCGTAGTAGATTTTATCACCGCGTTCCCATGCTT
>JALWYT010000238.1:1989-15491 GCA_026992705.1 Thiotrichaceae bacterium | reverse complement strand
TTGCGAGTACGCTGATGGGCGACATCATCTTTGCGATTTTTATCACCGCGTCCTGCATAATTAAGGTGGGAAAAATAGAATTTATCAATGCCTTCATCGTCCATAAGCTGCAATAAATCAGGCAATTCATGGGCATTGTCTTGGGTCATGGTAAAGCGTATGCCAACCTTGATGCCATGATCTCGACATAAGCGAATCCCCCGCATCGCGGCATCGAAAGCCCCTTGTTTGCGGCGAAATTTATCATGAGTCTCGTGTGTTCCATCAATACTGATGCCGACATAATTGTATTTAGATTCAACAATTTGCTGAATATTGTCCTCCGTGATCAAAGTGCCATTAGTCGATAAGCCGACATAAAAGCCCAAAGCTTTGGCATGAGCAGAAATTTCCCAAAGGTCGGGGTGCAGCATGGGTTCACCACCTGACAAAATAATAACAGGAACACCAAAGCGGTCTAAATCATACATGGTTTCCATGATTGTATCGGTGTCTAATTCATTCGGAAAATCAGTATCCGCAGAAATAGAATAACAATGTTTACAAGTGAGGTTGCAACGCCGAATCAAATTCCAAATAACCACAGGACCTGAGGGGGTATGCCTAGGTGCAATGGGGCGAGGCTGGTGAATATATTGCATATATCGACTAATACGAAACATGGGAATTTACCTGTGTAAATTTAAATACATGGCACTTTGAGTTGTTATTTTATTTTTTGCAACAGTTTAGGCTTATTTTCCCTTTATATCCTTGATTTGTGTCAGTTTTTTTGAGTTCTTAGCATTCACTGTATAACTGAATGATGTAAATAATCTGTGTATAGGTCGAAAATATTATAACAAGATATATTTAATATCTGCGTAACATCAATTAATCAGAAATTCTTTGAAAGAAAGTACAAATTAGGGCTTTACCTTAATCCAGTTCATAGGTATCCTTATCGCCTCACTATTCATGGAGAAGTGGCCGAGAGGCTGAAGGCGCTCCCCTGCTAAGGGAGTATGGGCTTTATCTCCCATCGAGGGTTCGAATCCCTCCTTCTCCGCCATTGTAAATTAAATGAAAATTTCACTTGACCAATATTGGTGAAATCAGCACAATGCACTCCCATTCTGCGCTGGTAGCTCAGTTGGATAGAGTATCTGGCTACGAACCAGAGGGTCGGGGGTTCGAATCCTCCCCAGCGCGCCAGATTTTACTAAAAAAACCAGCTATTTAGCTGGTTTTTTTATGTCTGCTATTATTGTCTGTTGAGTGCTTTTTTATCTATTTGCTACCCCAGAAAAACAAAAAACCTCACTTTTTCAAGCAAGGTTTTAGTAATTAACCAATGAAATTAATTGCTTTAAGATAAGAGAATGAGAGCTAACAGTGCCCAAAATATCTGTTGATATTATATTGGTTTATTTACCTCCTTATAGTATTGACTCTGGAATAGATAATTAATTATGCATAACCGTGATTAAGCTACCTACTGGCGGTGTTGTTTTCAATGTTGCATCAAAGTGTGCTGCTTTGGACATTCCAAATTTTCGATGTAAACGTGCTTTTACTGTTTCCAACACAATACCTTTGGTACTTTTCAAACTTATCGTAACGCTACCTGGTATTCGTAAAATACGACGTTGCATCGTTTTAACATGGACATTACCTGTTACAACATATCCTTTCTTTCTTTGAGTAACGGATACTTTTGATAAACTTGCTCGACCGGAATTAATCGCGTGAATGCTATATCCTTTTTGTTGCATAATTCCGTTGGATGCTAAATCATGGGATTTAGCATAAATATTTGGAGCTATGCTACTTGCTAATGTAAATATGCTTAGTGTTGTTAATATTTTATTTTTCATCATTTCTTCCTCTTTATTGAGCCGCTAATGTGTATGCGGCGTACTGTCATGTGCATTTTGCCCAGAAGGTTGATGAGTGGCTTCATTTGAGTGGTTCGTTTGCGTGGTATTCTCCGTATCATGTTGATGAGGAGAACTTTCTTGTGTAGTTGGTATTTGTTTTGCAGGAGTTGAACTAGTAGGATTATGCCCTTCGCCTTCTGTGTGTTGGTGAACGTGTCCTTCACCTGATGATTGCGGCATAGACATTACCCCTAAACCATAACGATAAACACTCTCAGCTCCAAGCCAACCTGTAATTGCAAGTAAACCACCTGCTATAAGCATGGCAAGTGAAAACAGGAGAGGAGGCTTACCTTTTATGCGAATAAATAAGCTCCATAAAGTTAATACAATAAATACACCCAATGTGGTAAGAGCAATATTACGATGTTTTGTCATCGCTAAGTGCGAAGGGGTATCGTGATTAACACTGTTATACGCAAACCAACCTGCAAGGGCAGTAACCAATGCAAAGCCAATGCCTATCCATAAATTGGCTTTTGCTAGGGTAGATAGGTTAGTTTGCCATCGGTGTTTTTCTGAGAGAAAAGCCTGAATTACAAAGAATAAAACAGACATTGATAATAACGCGATGGTAAAGTGGACAAATATTGGATGCCAGTTTGGTAAAATTTGAATCATTATTTTATTTTCCTTAGTTTTGATTGATTAATTAAAGGGAGATTAGAGGTTTCTGACTCTTTTAGAACCACGCTCGAATACCAGCAACAACACTTGTATCCGATGGATCAATACCATTTGCTGTTGCAATATCTGCTGTCGTTCCATACATTTTGTTCCAGTTAATGCCAATATACGGTGCAAACTCTCGTTTGATTTCATAGCGTAAACGAAGCCCTGCTTCTACATTTGATAAGCCTGCTCCAATACCCATTGCTGGATCATCTTTACTGTAAGCGTTTAGATCAATTTCAGGTGTAAGAATAAGCTTTTGAGTAAACATCATTTCATATTCGGCACTGGCATTGAGTTTGGTTTGTCCATTTTTACCAAATGACAAAGAAGCATCTGTTTCAAAAAAGTAAGGAGCAAGACCTTTTATTCCGATTGTTCCATAGTTGCGGCTTTCGCTATCAGATGTATCATGGCGAATACCAATTTGTGCATCCCAGAAAGGTGCAATCGCTCGGCTATAAAGCAGTTGTGTCTCGGTATCTTCATTTTTTCCATTGATACGTTCGCCGTCAGATTTTATCCAAAGTTTATTGAGGTCTTTGCCAATCCATAATTCAGATTCCCACACCGTTGGGTTTGAGCCTTTTGCATCTTGTACTTCCAATTTATTGAGCATGAACTTGGTTAATAGTGGATCATCTTCCATACCTGCAAAGCCACTTTGACTGATAAATAGAGAAGATATAGCGAATACAAGAGTGATTTGATTTTTACGTTTATTTTTCATGTTAATTCCTCCTTATGACACAACGACTTTGCGGAACATTCCAGCCATGTGATATAACAAATGGCAGTGGTAAGCCCAATTGCCAATGGCATCAGCAGTTACTTGATAAGATATTTTTGAACCTGGCTGGACGATAACCGTGTGTTTACGAGGTAAATGACTATTATCTCCTGTCTCTAATTCACTCCACATGCCATGCAAGTGCATGGGGTGATTCATCATTGTGTCGTTTACAAAGGTAATACGGATGCGTTCATTGTATTTCAGCTTAATAGGTTTAGCGTCGGCGTATTTAATACCATTGATTGACCACATATAGCGTGACATATTGCCCGTAAGGTGTAGTTCAATTTCACGTTCTGGTCTTCGTCGGTCTTTACTGGGATAAAGATTTCTAATATCTGCATAGGTGAGTACACGCCGTCCGTTATTGCGTAAACCAACCCCAGGATCATTCAAACGGTATTGAGGATCCATTGCTCGCATATCAACATGAGGACCATATTCTGTTTTGGCGTGTTTAGTCATAGAAGACATGGCGTTATTATTCATTCCCATTGATTCCATTGATGAAGGATTCATGCCTTGCATATTACTGCCATGTTTCATTTTGCTGTGATCCATCGCCCGCATTTCACTGGATTCTGAGCCTTTCATCCCTGACATCCCCATTGCACCATGAGTCATTCCTCCATGTCCCATTGCAGACATATTCATACCCATATCAACATGGGTTAAATTAGGAACAGGATCCATTTTAGGAACATCTGCAGTGATGGATAAATCAGGGGTGAGTGTGCCGCGTGCATAGCCAGAGCGACCAATGGATTGAGCAAAGATGGTATAAGCACTATCATCAGTAGGTTGAACAATGACATCATAGGTTTCTGCGACACCAATGCGAAATTCATCAACAGATACAGGCTTAATATTCTGTCCATCTGCTGCAACAACCGTCATTTTTAAGCCGGGAATACGCACATCAAAAAAGGTCATGGCAGAGCCATTGATAAAACGTAAGCGGATTCTTTCTCCTCGTTTGAATAAGCCTTTCCAACCTTCTATAGGTGTTTGCCCATTGATCAAATAAGTATAGGTATAGCCCGTGACATCAGATAGGTCTCGGGTGCTCATCCGCATTTGATTCCACATTTTGCGAGCTTGCCACGTTTTTGCTACACCATTTGCTTGTATTTCTTTAAACAAGTCGCCAACTGTGCGTTCATTGAAATTATAATAGCCACTTGATTTCTTAAGTTTGGCATAAATTCTATTGGGGTCTTCATCACTCCAATCAGAGAGCATAACAACATAATCCCTATCATACTGGTAAGGATCGTGCTGTCTTGGTTCAATAACAATCGCCCCATACATGCCTGTTTGCTCTTGGAATCCAGAGTGACTGTGATACCAGAATGTTCCACTTTGCTGCACCTTAAAGCGATAGGTGTAGCTTTCTCCAGGTTTTATACCGCCGTAGCTTAACCCGGGAACGCCATCCATATTACTGGGCAAAATGATTCCATGCCAATGAATTGAGCTAGTAACAGCCAAGTGATTAGTCACTTTTAATGTAACCGTATCACCTTCACGCCAACGTAATGTCGGCCCTGGTACAGAGCCATTTATAGCCGTTGCAATACGGTTTCTTCCTGTAAAATTCACACGGGTTTCCGCTAAATCTAACTGGAAATGAGTGCCTGATAGTTCATTTTGAGCAAATTTTTGTTTTTGCAGTTGAGCCTGTCTATCTGCTCTTGCTGAGGCAAAAGGAGATAAACCTAAGCTTATTAAAGCACTTCCCGCTGCAACACCGGTAACAAAACGACGACGATTAAGGTCAAAATCTGATGAGAATTCTCGTAAGTTGTTCATTTTTCATACCTAAAGTTTGTTATAAAAATTATTGTAATAGCAGTGGTTTCACTACACCGCACAAAGCCTATTGTGAAAATAGAAAATGAAGAAGCTCTAATTAAGTAGGAATTGAGACTTTAAACAACAGTATTTCAATATTTTACAGGCGACACTAAAGTGTCGCTTCCAATCTTTTTGACTTGATCAGAGCTTCCTTATTAGGCAAGTGGAGGGCGTTGTTTAGGAGAACTGATAAATGAATAGAAGTGTTTAAATACCGTACCAATTTCAGCAGATTGAGGAAATATGACAGTACCATTAAAAATTGAAGGTATTGATGCAACATGACTAGCACAATGAGAGCAACAATCAATGTTACAACTGCCATCATCTATTGAGCAATTGGGACAATTAGCTGACATTACCATTTGGCATTTTGAACTGTCATCATGATGAATATCATGAGGGACTTTTTCTGCATTTGAGTGCTTATGTACTTCAGCAGTTGCTAACGTTTTTTCAACAGGCACAAAGTCGTTTGCATAACCTGATAAAGGTAGCAACAAACTACTAATTGTGAAAAGAAGAATAAACAAACGTAGCATAAAAAAGTATTTTATCTCTCAGAAAGTGCCTAACACATCCTAAAGGCTAGCATAGATTAGCAATGTTACAAATTAAAGTTTTATCATGAATTATAATTTTTATTAGGTATTTACCTAACTATTATATAAATGTCAACCATGCATTGTATTACACGAAATACCTAATGTATGTGAATGTATTTAGGCAACCATTTTCAGTCTGAAGTTAATGATAGAATTGAGGATTGATGTTATTCAGGTAATAACTGCCGTATTTTTTTAAGGATCTTAAATTTGCCCTGTCCATTTGAAGCAAAGTTAGAGCATTTTTTAATACAAAACCGAGCTAAAACACTTGCATTTGTAACATATCGTGTCAAGGATGAGGAGCATGCCCTAGATTTATTACAAGATGCTATGATTGGTTTTGTAAAAGTTGCTAAAAGTTATGATGAAGAGGCTTGGTTGAATCTATTATATAAAATATTAAAGCGGCGAATTACCGATTTTCAGAGAAAGCAAAGCGGTCGTAGTCGTTTACGACAAATTTTATCATTTTCTCAGTTAAAGTCAGCAGATGATAACGAATTAAATGATGATGATCTTCATACTGATGGTCATAATACAGCATCAAATCCAGTGGAATCACATTATTCAGTAGGTGGTCTAGTTGATGATTTTGAAAAAGCGTTACAGTCATTACCTGATCGTCAGCAAGAAGCTTATTTATTACGTCAGTGGCAGGGGATGAGTGTTAAAGAAACTGCCGAAATTATGGGATGTTCAGAGGGAAGTGTAAAAACACATTTGTCTCGAGCTGTACAATCATTAAAAGCGAACTTGGAGGAGTGGATTGATGACAAATAACACAAAAAACTCAGCTAAGTTTGAACAAATACTTGATAATAAAGCAGAAGAGTTAGCTAATAAGTATCAACGTCGTTTAGATGAAATGACGGGTTTAGCTATGTCTCAGTATCGTGATAACCACTTATTTGAAAAACTCAACAAGCGGCTAGATCAACATAGTCAAGAGTTGTCATATAAGTATCAGCGACGATTGCATGATATGACACAACTAGCGATAGAACAAAAAAGTGCATATACTTTAAGCTCTTTTTTTGCATCTTTAGTAAAACCTATGCCAATGATGGCATTAGCTAGTATCTTTTCATTTGCAGTTGTTGTTTCTCTTTTTCTGGATGAAAAAAAGGTTTATAACTCAACAGCAGTATTACAAACAAAAGCGGATATTCCAGCATGGGTTAAAGATACGGATGTACCGCTTGACGTGCTGGAGAATTTAGATTTTTATGTTTGGTTATCTAAGCAAAATACACTTACCCAGAATTACAATAAAATTACCTTGGCTGCTGCTTGGGCTAATTACTTTGGTACTCGCAAGCGATACTCCGCCAGCGACTCTGCCCAGAGGTTTTCTCGAAAAACTGCCCATATTGGAGAGCTTTAAAGATGATGAATTTGAAGCTTTCCTATTATTTGTTAAATCAGATACTGAAGTTAGAAATGATAAGCAGCCACTACAATCTGATAATGACAATAGTACAAATATCATACAGGAGGACTCATAGTGCAATATAAAATGAGGCTTTTCCTTGTACTTATTGTCTTTTTATTTGCTTCTTTTATTGTTGTTGGAGCGGCTGATAATTCATGGAATGAACTTTCTCCTAAAATGCAAACCTTATTGGGTGAGTATAAAAATGATTGGAATAAACTATCAATAAAACAAAAAAATAACCTCATTAACCGTGGTCAGCAATGGTTGAGCACAGATAGTGAACATCAGAAGAAGTTATGGCAACGCTTTCAGCGTTGGCAGGCAATGTCACAATCACAACGTATTAACATGCAAAAAAGTTATGAACGGTTTCAAAGCTTATCTCAGCATGAACGTCAACATTTATTAAAAACATACTCAAAATTTGCAAAAAAAACATTTAAACAGCGACAAGAAATGATAAAAAAATTTAAACATTTTCAATCACGGGGTGGGTATGCAGTTCAAAAATATAAGCAAAAGCATAAGGCATCTACGGCGGATAGTGAACATAAACATATATCAAGTGAAACACATGCTGTGGAGAGTTCTAACTCAATGATTCAGGAAGGATATATCCATAGCATTGAAAACTTAGAGCCTAGACATATAGAAAATATAACTCAACAAATCCATATTGAATCTTCATTTGAATATCAGGATAATGATGGTATTGGGAGGGCAGCTTGTATAGAATCCTCATTTGGGCATGATCATTAATATCAGCTATTAAATAATGAAGCTATATTTTTCTCAACTAAGAAGTCTGACTCTATTTGTTGGCTTTTTTTTGTATCCATTCATAAGTATTGCAGATATTAGTTCACATATATCTGTTGGTATGACACAAACGGATAATTTAGAAGTCCAGCAAGACGTTGACGTTAATCTTAATAATAGTGGTAGTGTTAAGCGTTCAGGGTTTGATTTAAGTATATCTATTCTAAAAGATAATATTGATTATACGGGTGGGTATTCTATACAAGCTTTTGCAAATTATAATAAAAGTTTAGATAACACGGGTGATATTAGTCGTTTAAAACTATCAGCAAGTAAGTTAACTGCATTAAACTCTTATTGGTTAATGCGTTCTAATATTCAAGTGCGCCACTATCGCAATCAGCCTATTGCATTGAATAGCTATGATGGAATGAGTTTGGAAAATACTATTGGCTATCTTGGTGATAAAAATCATGGTGTTGATATATCATTATTTTATTCAAACGAGAATCATAATCAAGCAGATGTAGATTCTTATAAAATACAGCGTTTGATAAGCTCATTAACTTTTTATTTTCCTCATAAACTAACTGACCCTTATATTGCTTTAAGCACACATTATGGTAAACATAATGCAAATAATAACCAGCGAGATTATGATAGTTTGAATATTAAAGTTGAATATCGACAGTGGTCAATTGGTAAATATAGCGGTATTTTAGGAGCTCAATGGCAACAAAATAAATATACGACAGCTTCAAGAAAAGATCATTATTCTTTAGTCCAACTAAGCCTAGCAAGAAACTTGAAAAAAAATTTAGATTTGCAAATCACCGCTGGAACAGGGCATTATCAATCGTCATTATTAGATCTTCCTTTTAACTTCTATCAAGTGGCAAGCTACCTTAATTGGAATTTCTAGTAACAGCTTATGGTTGTTTTAAAAAATTTTAAAAGGCTGTCAACTAATGAAAAAGTCACTCGACGTTATTATATTGATAAGTATAACTTATCAATAGAAAGTTAAGTTTATCTTTGTACTCCCCCAAAAGACAAGGATACAAGGCTTTCTTTTCAAAATATTAAAATTATAAACTACAGGAAAATAAAAATGAATATATCACGTCGACGTGCCGTTCAAGCCCTATCTATTGCTGGTTTATCTGCAATAACAATTGGCAATTCTACTTTAGCTAATCCTTGGTCAAATAGATACATGAGAGATCGCTTTCACCAATCAACGAAAAGCGAAGAAAATCATCAGCCAATGTCACCACCATCTGAAATAGAACAAAAAGATGGTAATTTACAAGCATTGCCTAAGCCATTAAATATCCCTAAACAAGATATAGGACAATTAATCAACGGTAAGCGGGTTTTCAACCTAACACTGCAAAAAGGCAAAACAGAATTTTTTGATGGTATATTGACCGATACTATTGGTATTAACAATCCTTATATGGGCTCTACCTTACGAGCAAACCGGGGCGATATTGTGCAATTCAATATCACTAATGAGCTTGGCGAATCAAGCACAGTACACTGGCATGGTATGCACATTCCTCCAACGGCTGATGGTGGCCCCCATCAAAATATTGAAAGTGGTGCAACATGGCAGCCTGAGTTTGAAATCAATCAAGAAGCAGCAACACTTTTCTATCACTCGCATTCTATGCACAAAACCGGTGAGCAAGTTTATCGAGGTCATGCAGGTTTATTTATTATTGATGATGAAATTAGCTCACGATTAGACTTACCATCAAATTATGGTGTCGATGATATTCCATTAATCGTACAAGACAGAAAATTTAATACCGATGGTAGTTTCCAATACATTAATTCAATACATGATCGCATGATGGGAATAAAAGGAGACACCATTCTTGTTAATGGGACGATTAACCCTTATGTAAATGTTGAGCGGCGGTTAATTCGTTTCCGTATTTTAAATGCCTCCAATGCTCGTTTTTATAATTTTGGTTTTGATGACAATCGTAGTTTTTATCAAATTGCCTCTGATGGCGGCTTCCTTGAAAAGCCTGTTCGCCTTCAGCGTTTACGCTTATCCCCTGGAGAACGGGCAGAAATGCTAGTTAATTTTCAAGATGGCAATACTTGCAAGTTACAAAGTTATCCTGATGCCTCTGCTGGCATGGGACAACGTGGAGCATCGCGTCGCCGTATGTTTGGCGGTGGAAATATGGCAATGCAGGACAATAGCACGCTAGATATTATCGAAATAAAGCCGATTGCTGCGACAGTTGCATCACATAAAATACCTGCACTGCTTAATAATATACCTAAATTAGCCATAGCAGATGCAGTAAAAACACGTCACTTTACACTAACGATGAGTCGTATGGTATTTGGTATCAATGGCAAAGCAATGGATATGAATCGTATTGATGAGGTAGTTAAACTAGGAGCAACAGAGATTTGGGAAATCCGCAATCCAATGATGATGACACACAACTTCCATGTGCATGATGTGCAATTTCAAGTATTAAGCCGTAATGGGCGTACACCCGCTATTAATGAACAAGGTTGGAAAGATACGGTTATTATCAACCCACGTGAGACCGTTAGAATCATTATGAATTTTGCAGATTATGCTGATGATACAGTACCATATATGTACCACTGTCATATATTAGAACATGAAGATCAGGGTATGATGGGGCAATTTTTGGTGGTTAATTCTTAGATCATTCATTCTCTAAATGATTAATATATAAGTGAAAGCCTGTAATAGAAATATTATAGGCTTTTTTATTAAATAAAGTGTCAACCATTTTAAATATGAAGCGAAGATAGTAGCAAATGTTATTTTTCATAAGAAAATGCTAATGTTGATGAGGTCTTTGTCAACGGATAGTTTTCAAAGACGAAACTATCACCAATATTAGAGATTAAACAATGAACATGAAATTATATGCCTCGTTAATGTTATTAGTATTTTCTTCGTCAGTATCTGCTGACTTACCATTAACGGTAGAAAATTTGTTAAGTGATAAAGGGAAATGGCGATTACGTTCATCTCTGACTTATGCAAATAGTGAACGAAAAGGGATTGATGCAAGCAACCCTTTGTTAGTACAAACTGGAGAATCAACTTTTGTAACAATACCGACAATTATTGGAGAAAATGTAACAAATACTGATGCCTTAGTAACAACAATCGGTTTAGGTTACGGAATAACAGCAAAAGATGAGTTGTATGCAAGAGCATCAAGCTTATCAGTAAATAGTCGATCACTTAATGTGACAGGTCTTGCAACAAGCAATTCTACATCACAATTTTCAGACGCATGGCTTGGAGTGAATCATAAATTTAGAAACAATGTAGATAAAGCAGCTTTGCTAGGCTTTGCAGAATTACAACTGGCTGAACGTCAGTCTGACGGTTCAACTGTTTCAGGAAAATCGTGGGTCATTGGAGCAACAGCTTACCAAACCTATGATCCAGTTGTGCTTTCACTGACTGGTGCGATACAAGTAAATACAACAAGGGAGGTCAGTAATACTAATTACAAACCAGGTAATGTGATCAGCTTAACTCCATCTGTTGGTTTTGCTGTTAATGATAAGGTGACATTAACAACTGGACTTCGTTGGTGGTTACGACAAGCAGCAACACGAGATAACATAACAGAAGGTATTAATCAAACTCAAACGGCGTTAAATCTAGGTTTGGGATATGCATTAGGAAAACGGGATACACTGAGTTTTAAAGTAAGACCTCAGGTATCTGGTGAAGGTGATGTTCAAATAAGTTTGAACTGGAATCACCGAATGGGACAGTATTAATTTTTAATTTAACAACCTTAATAGAGGAAAAAAACATGAAAAAATCAGTAATTACAACACTTTTAGCACTCGGTCTTAGTACTGGTACAGCAATGGCAAATGACTTGGATCAGGTCTTTTCTTCATCAGTTGACAAGACAGAAAGCCTTTCTACTACAGAAATGCAATCAACAAAGGGAGCTTTTTCTCGCTTTAGTGCACAACTATCAGCAGGTGGATTGGGTCATAATGATAGTAACTATGATCATCGCGGAACATTTGGTACGCATAATGAACCACCCGTAGAAGTACTTGCTTTCCTAGATTCATTAGGTGTTGATACTACCAGTTTGCCTATTGGAACAGGTTTTGCTTCTGAAGAAGAAATGTTAGCTTTTTTCGAAGCTCAAGGCATTGATACAACAAATTTACCAACGGGTGTCGGCACAGATTTTGGAGGAGCACCATTGTCAGCGGGTCGATTTGGTCATGATGATAACGGTTTTGATCATAATGGAGAGCTTGGTACACATGGTCAGCCACCTGCAGAAATACTTGCCTTGAGAGAATCATTAGATATTGCTAACTTGCCTATTGGAACGGGTTTTGCTTCTGAAGAAGAAATGTTAGATGTTTTTGAGACTCAAGGCATTGATACAACAAATTTACCAATCAGTACAGGTTTCGGTGATTTTCGTGGTTTTTCTCACGTAGGCAATAATCACTAAATGCACTATTAAGTAAGTATTATCTCAAATCAGGGAAGCGAATAGCTTCCCTTTTTTGTGTTTGGAATAAATGTACTGCAAATTATTGGTTTATAATACATACAATATAAGGCAAATCTGTGTTAATTGTGTATATCTAAAAAGCATTCCCAATTCCCTGCGACAATTCAAGCTATCAGTCGTATAATAATAAGTCAATTCAAGAATAAGAGAGAATAATTATGGTAGATCACACTGAATTAGCTGAAAAATTAAAGACCACTTGTAAAGATTTTGTTGAATCCTTAACGCATCGTGAGGTGGAGACGTTTATTGATTTTACGGATTTTATTGAAGTCGCTAGCCGTGAGGTGTTTGCTGACTTTGGGGAGGTTGGTGATCAATTTTATTTAGTCATTGATGGCAGAGTTCGTCTATTTAAGGAAGAAGCTGGACGGGAGATTGATGTGGGGCATATTGATGCGGGCGGTTTAGTCGGCGAGATGTCCTTTTTTGATCGCAAGCCGCGTACTATCCGCTTACGGGCGGGGCGAGATGGGGTTAAATTGCTCAGTATTTCTCGCAAAATGTACCGTCGATTGACGTATCAGCATCCGATTATTGCGGTGCATTTATTGGAGTTTGTGGTATTGAGTCTTGATGAATTAGTCCGCAGCACCAGCCAAGATATTTCTTCATTACATACTCAAGTAACGGGTATGGGAATGCGATAGCCGAATATGAAGATACTTGCCATACGCGGGGCGAATCTTGCTAGTTTGGACGGTGAATTCTGTATAGATTTCACCCTACCTAGCTTTTTACAAAACGGCTTAATTGCCATTACAGGGGCAACAGGTTCGGGTAAATCGACCTTGCTGGATGCCCTTTGCCTCGCTCTATTCAGTAAAATTCCTCGCTTGCCGACTCGCAGTAGCCAAACTTTAATTGGGCGGGCGGATGAAG
>JALWYT010000238.1:0-1979 GCA_026992705.1 Thiotrichaceae bacterium | reverse complement strand
ATAGCAGCCAACGGCTTGGCAGCCATGATGTGCGGCATATATTGCGACGCGGTACGGGTGAAGGCTATGCTGAGGTGGATTTTGTCGGTGTTGATAAAAAACACTATCGAGCCAAATGGACTGTACGAAAAGCTTACAAGCGTCCAGATAAACCGCTTCAAGCCCCAGAGCATCACATCATTTGCTTGCAAAATGATAAATCACTAGGACGCACTCGAACCGAAGTCGAGCAAATTATTATTGAAAAATTAGGCTTGAATTTTGACCAATTTAGGCGTTCGGTATTGCTTGCTCAAGGCGATTTTGCCTCTTTTCTCAAGGCGAATGCAGATAGCCGTTCCCGTTTATTGGAAATTATTACTGGCACAGAAATTTATGGCGAAATTTCTCGCCTAGCCCATCAACGCAGCAATGAAGAAAAACATAAATTAGAGCAATTAAAAACCCGCTTAAATGAATACGATACGCTGGATTCAGAGGCAAGAGCTGCCTTGCAAGAACAGCAGCAGAGCTATCAAGCAGAGCAAAAACAGCAGCAAGCAATTCAAGGGCAATGGCAGGAGCAATCAAAATCCATTCACGATTTATTAGGCTTACGTCAACACTATCAACAGGCTAAAGAAGATTACGATAAACAACAGCAAGCATGGCAAGCCAAACAAGCCGAACGAGACGAGCTTGAACAAATACGCCAATTAGAAAATTTATGTTTACCCTTTCAACGCTATGATGATGCCAAACAAGCCGAGCAAGATACGCAAAAAGCTTTGCAACAATGCCAAAAAAAGCTCGAACAAACCGAGGGGCAGTTGCAGGCTTTAGCCCCACAAATCAGCACAGCACTGGCAAATTTTCAGCAAGCAGAAACGCACTATCAACAAGCCCAGCCTGATTTACGCAAGGCATATCAGCTTGATTCGCAAATCCAACAAGCTCAAAAAACACACGCCAAACAACAGCAAGGTTTGCAACAGCAACAGCAGGCTAATCAGCAATTACAACAACACATTCAGCGGCAACAGCAGGAATTACAGCAAATCAATCAACACTTAGAAGAACTGCAACAAACATTGGATAAGCGACAAGCGGATCGCCTTCTATTAGAACAATGGACGCATTGGGAAAGCCTTTTAGATAGGCTTATTCACTTGCAAAAAGAAGAACAACAAGCCCAGCAGCAGCACCAAAAGCAACAGACTGCTATTCAGCAAAAACAAAGCCTGTTTGCACAAAATCAGCAAGCGATTGAACAAATCGAGACTAAGTTAAAACGCTATACAATCGAACTAGAAAAGCAAGATGAGCAAGCTATTCAGCAGTCAGCCCAGCAGATACAGGATGCCACTCAGCAGATAAATAAGGAGCTATTATTGCTGAACAAACAGGAAAAAATTCAGCAACAATTTAGCGACAAACAAGCGGAAAAATCGGCATTAGAGCAAGAGATTGAGCAGTTACAAAACCAACAACAGCAAGCAACTCACAAGCAACAGCAATTAACGCAACAACTCACCGTGCAAACTGCTCGCTTGGAGGAAGTAGTACGCATACATCATCAAGCTATTTTAGCCACAGGAAAATCCGCAGAAGATTTGCGAGCAGAATTAAGCGATGACAAACCTTGCCCTGTTTGTGGCTCTAAACAACACCCTTGGAAACATCGAGAAAACAGCCAGTTGCAAGCCTTAGCTAAAGAGCAGGAACAGCGAGTTGCCGATTTGCAAGCTGAGAATAAGCAGCTTAATCAACAGCTTCAGCAAGCTGAATTTGAAATAAAAGCGAGTAAAAAACAGCAGAACAAACAGCAACAAACACTGGAAAAAACACAGGCTTTATTGAATGATTTACAAACACAATGGGCAAAGCTATCCACGCAGGCTATCGAGCAATTTAAGGCGAGTGAGCAGATTGCAGCCTTGGAAAAAGAGCTAGCAAGCCAACAGCAAGCCCACAAACAATTAGCTCAACAGCTAAAGGAA
>JALWYT010000237.1 GCA_026992705.1 Thiotrichaceae bacterium | reverse complement strand
TGCGAGCATGGTATGACATCTTATCAATGAATCTTGATGATGATATTTCAAGCAAGCAAGAAGATGTTTTAGCATCGGTGCAAATGATCAATAAAATTATTGAGCAACAACTCGAGCTAGGCATTGATCCAAGCAAAATTCTTTTAGCTGGGTTTTCTCAAGGCGGTGTTATTGCTCTGTATGCAGCTTTGCTATTCCCCAAAATATTGGCAGGCGTTATGGCATTATCAACCTATATGCCATTTAGCGATGACCTGTTAAGCGATGTGGATGAAGAACATAAGCAATTAGCCATCTTCTCCGCACACGGCACAGATGACGCAGTTGTCCCCCACAGCAGTAGCGTGCGTTATCGGCAAGCACTAAAAGACAAAGATTTTGAAGTCACCGTGCGTGATTACCCAATACAGCACTCAGTTTGTGCGGATGAAATACAGGATATTAGTCGTTGGTTGGTAGACAGGTTGTTTTAATCTAACATATTCCCCTAAATTTTGAAGCGGTACATGGGGATGAGGAATATATTTTCTCTCTGGAAATTATCTTAATAATATCGTTAATATTAGAAAAATAATATCCTTGGACTTTTTCACTGGGACGATTTTGCATAAAAACAGGTAAGTTTAACCGTCTTGCAATAGATAATTTGGCTGATACTTTACCACTACCACTATTTTTACAAATTAAGGTATCTATTTGATATTGCTTGAATAGTTCTAGTTCATCTGAGATTTTGAGGCTACCAATTTGTTTAATGATGCTAGCTCTTGGGTGTTTGAGGTTGGATTGTGTTGCAGTTCGAATTAACCAGTATTGTTTATCTGGAATTTTATCTAGGTAGTCAATGGGCTTTTGCCCTAGTGTAAAGAAAGGGTTTTTATAAGGTTTTAGATGCTCAAGTAGTGAATCGATTGTGTCGAAGCTTATCCAGTTATCATTTTTTTTTGGCTGCCAAGCGGGGCGAATATATTGTAAATAGGGGGTTGCTGTCGTGGTACATGCTTGATTAGCTTGTTGACTGATATTGACAGCGTAGGGATGTGTGGCATCTATTAGCATGTTAATATGCTGTTGCTGTAGGTAGTCGGCGAGTTTGCCTTGAAAGCCTCCGCTGTGAATACGGCAGTTGAGTTGTGGTTGACGAACAATACCCGCAATACTGTAAATTAGATTAACATTAAATTCAAGTAGTCTTTTGGTGAGTGTAATGGCATCTGAGGTTCCGCCGAGTAGGAGAATATTCATTTAGCGTAGGCTATTGCTTGTTTGTTACGGTTAATTGCCCAAACTTCAACTTCAATGTTGTTGGGTAAATATTGCTTTACAGTTTGTAAGGCGTATTGGCAAACACGATCAGCTAAATCAATACCCGCTTGTTGGCAGAGTTGCCATGCTTCTATGCTAGTATTGCATTGGCGTATTTTCTCTTTTAATGCGTTGTCTCCGGCGGAAAGATTAGCTAAAAAATCAAAATCAATTTGGGATTTTTTACTGTGTAAGTTTAGGTGTCCTATGGCAAGTTTAGAAATTTTACCAAAACCACCAACGATAGATAGCTTGGCGATGGGTTGTCGTTTTAGGTATTTTAATACCGCTCCTACAAAATCTCCCATTTCAATCAGTGCCATATCGGTTAGTTTATAATGTCGTTGAATCATGGCTTCGCTGTTTGAACCTGTACAGGCGGCAATATGTTGTATTTGATTAGCTTTAGCAACATCAATCGCTCGGTGAATTGAGGCAATATAGGCTGAACAAGAGAATGGGCGAACGATACCTGTTGTGCCTAAGATGGAAAGCCCACCGATAATACCGAGTCTAGCGTTTAGTGTTTTTTTAGCTAATTCAACACCATTTTTTACGCCAATAGTGACTGAAAAGCCGCCTTGATACTGATATTGCTGGGCGAGTTGTTGTAAATGCTCGCGTATCATTTGTCGAGGTACGGGGTTAATGGCAGGCTCGCCTACCGCAAGCGGAAGCCCTTTACGGGAGATAGTGCCAACACCTTCCCCCGCATAGAAATAAATATCGGCGGTTGGTATCAAAGTAACTTCGGAGAAAATAATCGCTTGATGTGTAACATCAGGATCATCACCTGCATTTTTTTGTGTTGATGCAGTTGCTCCTATTGCTGTTAAGTAGCAATTTTCAATAGTAAATTGGACAAATTGACCTTTAGGTAAGGTAATATTAATGGAGCGAATGTCTTGTTTATTGTCGAATAATAAGTGAGCTGCAGCTAAACTTGTTGCTGTAGCACAAGCTCCTGTTGTGTAGCCATACTGTAATTTTCTTTTTGACTTTAAGTCTTTGGACATTAAACAATATCAATTACTGTCCCAGTATTATGTGTATCTTTTGATTTGTCACTACGGAAAATCTCAAGTTGCTTAAAATATTCTTCACTACCACCAATGATATAATTACCATCAAATACTGAGCAATCGAACTCTTTTAATTCTGGATTACCTGTTTGTATAGCGTCAATTAAATCTTCTAGTGGAAGATAAAATAAGCGATCTGCTTCAATAAACTCAGCAACTTCCTCCTCTGTTCGATTGTGAGCAACTAATTCACTAGCAACAGGCATATCAATACCATAAATATTAGGGTAACGAACTGCAGGAGAAGCTGATGCCATATAGACTTTTTTAGCACCAACATCTTTTGCCATTTGAATAATTTGTTTAGATGTAGTACCTCGAACGATTGAATCATCAACCAGTAACACATTTTTACCTTTAAACTCAATACCTAGAGGGTTAAGTTTTTGACGAACCGATTTTTCACGAGTTTCTTGTCCGGGCATAATAAAGGTTCTGGCAATATAGCGATTTTTTATAAAACCTTCACGATAAGGAACATTTAATGTATAAGCCATTTCTAATGCAGCAGTTCGGCTAGTATCAGGTATTGGCATAACGACATCAATATCATGATCTTTCCATTCTCGTAAAATACGTTCAGCAAGCTTGTGTCCCATTCGCATTCGAGCCTTATGTACGAATACATTATCAATAATGCTATCAGGTCGAGAGAAGTAAACGTATTCAAAAATACAGGTATGGTATTTAGGATTTTTTGCACATTGTTTGCTAGTGATTTTGCCATCCTCTGAAATAAAAATTGCTTCACCAGGTTTTATATCTCTGACTAATGTATAGCCTTGGCTATCCAAGGCGACACTTTCAGAGGCAATCATATAATCTGTACCCTTTTCAGTTTCTCGCTTGCCATAGACTAGCGGTCGAATGCCATTAGGGTCACGGAAACCAACAATACCATCACGAGTAATCATAGCAACAACTGCGTAAGCCCCTTCACAACGTTGATGAACGGTACTAACAGCATCAAAAACATCGGTAGCAGAAACACGGTAAGCGTGTTTTTGATATAAAGCTTGAGCAAAAATATTGAGCAGAATTTCAGAGTCAGATTCTGTATTAATATGTCGATAATCTTCTTCGTATAGTTCTTTTTTTAATTGTTTGCCGTTAGTGAGATTACCATTGTGAGCTAATGATATACCGTAAGGTGAGTTGACATAAAAAGGTTGAGCTTCAGCAACTGAAGAACTACCTGCTGTGGGATAACGCACATGCCCTACACCCATATTGCCAATAAGTTTTCGCATATGCCGTGTACGAAAAACGTCTTTAACTAAACCATTTTTTCGTCGAATATGAAGTTTTTTTCCGCTACTCGTGACTATACCAGCAGCATCTTGCCCTCGGTGTTGTAATACAGTTAAACCATCATAAAGAGCTTGGTTGACAGGCTCATGACTAACAATGCCGATGACTCCGCACATAAAATATTACCAATATGTGAAAAAGAATGGAGGTATTTTACCCTTATTATTTGCTGTGGGTAAAATAATTGTTGTTAATTTAGGTACGATTATTATACAAAAATCATAAGCTGGGCTGACTATATTGCGATTAACCCAGCTCGGATAATTTACTGTGATCTGGGCTTATGAATATATTGATTAATATATTCTGCTAAATTATCAGGAATCGAATCTCTTACCCATATTGCAGAATCTTGAAAATAAGGCATTAGACGAGAGTTTTTCCAGGCAGGCTTTTCTGGTAAAGAGCTAGGTAATAAGACTAAAACAATTGAAGTAATAACGGTTATGCCAAGTAGTAATCCAAAAAGTGCACCTAACACATGATCAAAACCACCTAAACCTAACTGTTCTACAGCTTTACTCAACAGACCACTGATAATCAAACCAATAATCATCGAGCAAATAAAAATAATTCCAAAAGAAGCTCCCCATCGAAGCAGCTCATTGTCTTTAGCAAATGGAAGTTCAGGGGTTAAAACTGGGGCATAAACAATGGCTAAACCAAAGGCTAAGAGTAAAGTTCCAAGGGTTAAAAACTCTTTAATAAACCCCATAACCAAGCCTACAATTGTAGAAAGTAGGATGAGTACAATAATGCTTATATCAAGGATATCTGCTGTCATTAATTAGTAACCACATAGCTATTTTGAATATTTTGATTTTTAGTGTATCTACGCTTCATTCTAGCTTGAACATCTTCTGCTGTCGCTTTATCTTGATAAGAACCAATTCTAACACGATAAAGTGTTTTTCCATTCTTAATTGCAGACATAATGTAAGCAGGATAGCCTTCACTAACCATTTCTTTTTTGACGGCATCCGCTTTAGCTTTAGATGATGTTGCTAAAATCTGGATAGATACACCATCAGTTGGAATTGTTTCTCCACCTGTAGTTACTGGTTTTTTATCTATATCTGAGCGTTTTTTCAACGTTACTTCTTTTCTAGATGAAGATGCACTTTCACTAGCTTTAGGTAGTCTTTTTTCTCCAACTAGTCTAGGTTTTTCTTTTTTATCATTATCAGGTTTTTTAGGGCTGACTTTATCATCGCCTAATTTAGCAATATCAGCATCTTTTAATGTTTTTTTGTCATCTTTATTTTTAGATTGAGAACTTTGTGATGATGAGCCTGAATTAGATGCTTGTTGATCAGATGGCTTTGCTGCATCAGCATTTGCTGAAGCTCCAGATCCTAAGCCACTCGCTGCTGTACTGTTGCCTGAAACAATATCTTTACCATCTTGTTGCTGAGCTTGCTGTTGCTGGCTACTAGCACCGCTGACTGCGTTACTTGTGTCACTAGAAGGAGAAAGAGCAATATCAGCTCCACTAGGTCGAATATCTAAGCCAACTTTTTGATCTGTATCATCATCAGTACTAGTAAAATTAGAGTCAATGGTATTTTTATCACCGGGAAATTTTAAAATTGGCTCAGTTGGCAATGTAACATCTTGTACTTGTGCCATATTAGGTTGATTATTTTTAGTTTTCAACAAATAGGCCAAAACCAATGCTGCAACTAGCACCAGTACAATTGCACCTATCATTCTTCTTGTTGTTGTCTTGTCCATTGCCATAATTAGCTCCTTTAATTTTCAAACACTTACTTAGAGTACCTTAGAATCAGCCTGAGGAAACTGATGTTATTCCCGATATTAACAGAAAAGAACCGAATATGACCAGCCTATCATTGGGCTGAGAATATGATTTTACACTATTTAATATACCAGCAAAGCTACTGTAATCAGTAAATATTTGCAGTCCTAAATGATTTAGTTGTGATTCTAGCTGCTTTATCGGTGTCGCTCGTGGGTCATCAAGCTCAATTAAATGCCATTCATCAATCACAGAACGCATACTGAGTACGACAGCTTCCACATCCTTATCGTTGAGTATAGAAAAGATTGCTCGAGTTTTGCCCTTTATTTTATTTTTTTGTAAATATTTTGCTAATTCTTGTGCCGCTTGCGGATTGTGAGCAACATCCAGCAGAATTTCAGGCTGATCTTGGATTTTTTGCAAGCGACCTGCCACATAAGCCTGCTGTAAACCGTTGCGAATACTGCTCTCATCTATGGCTATAGTTGAGGCATGTAAACCTGTAATCACCATTGCCGCATTTTGAAATTGATAATCACCTTGCAAAGCAGGCAATGGTAAATCTTGATAAGTGATGCCTAAGCCTTGCCAACTCCATTGCTTATCGCTGTATTGATAATTGTAATCTTGAGTATAACGAATAAGTTTGGCATGGATTTTATCTGCATATTCAATAATAGAATGCGGTGGATTCGCTTCACCGCAAACAACAGGGCGATTTACCCGCATAATCCCCGCTTTTTCTCTGCCAATTAATTCACGGTTGTTACCTAGCCAATCGACATGATCAATTCCGATAGTGGTGATTAAAGCAAGCTCGGCATCCCATAAATTAACTGCATCTAAACGCCCGCCTAAGCCGACTTCTAATATAGCAATATCGACCTTCTGCTCGATAAAACACAGCACGGCTGCCAATGTACCAAATTCAAAATAGGTTAGGCTGATGTCACCACGAGCTTGATTGATTTTTTCAAAGGCTTGGCAAATCAGTGAATCGCTTGCGGGCTTGCCAGCAATGGCGATGCGTTCGTTGTAATGAACAATATGCGGCGTGGTATAAGCTCCCGTTTTATAGCCTTGGGCGGTGAGCATTGCGTGAAGAAAGGCAACGCTGGAACCTTTGCCGTTGGTTCCAGCCACGCTAATAATGGGGAAGGGAGGATTTAGAATATCCAGTCGCTCAGCAACAATGCGAATACGCTCTAAACCAAGGTCAATGGATGACAGGTGAAGCTGTTCCTGCCATGCCAACCATTCATGCAGCGTTCGCATCGTTTAATTCAGCAGGTCGAGGCTTATGTTGTAGCATAGCGAGTAAATCAGCAACTGATGCCCGCATATTATTGCGGTTGACAATCATATCAATTGCTCCTTTTTCAAGTAAAAATTCACTACGCTGGAAGCCCTCCGGCAAAGTTTCACGCACAGTTTGTTCAATAACTCGCGGGCCTGCAAAGCCGATTAATGCTCGTGGTTCGGCAATTTGTATATCACCGAGCATAGCAAAACTCGCGGAAACTCCGCCCATTGTGGGGTCAGTTAATACCACGATATAAGGCAAACCAACTTCTGATAAACGGGTGAGTGCGGCAGAGGTTTTTGCCATTTGCATGAGAGAGAATAACGCCTCCTGCATACGAGCACCGCCGCTAGCCGTAAAGCAAATAAAGGGAACTTTATCTTGAATTGCACGATTAACGCCTCGCACAAAACGCTCTCCAACCACAGAACCCATTGAACCGCCCATAAAGCGGAAATCAAATGCTGCCGCAACAACAGGGACTTTATGCACCGTGCCTTTCATAACAATCAGTGCATCTTTTTCGCCCGTGTTTTTCTGAGCAGCTTCAAGGCGATCTTTATAGCGTTTTTGGTCTTTGAATTTCAGAATATCAATGGGAGCAATATTGTTCCCGACTTCTTCGCGTCCTTCTTTATCCAGAAAAATATCCAAGCGTTTACGTCCGCCAATTCGCATGTGATGTTCGCATTTTGGGCAAACATGATTATTTCTTTCTAGTTCTGCACGATATAAAACGGAATTACAGGCAGAGCATTTATGCCATAAGCCTTCTGGAATATTCTTTTTTTCGGTGCTTTTCTCGGTACGAATTGTGGAAGGGAGTAATTTTTCAAACCAACTCATTATTTAACCTTTGTTGTTTAGCAAGCATTCAAAAAATAATAGATACAGCGTAACTACTCTGTCTAATGAGTAGAGAAGGTGGTCAGTGCTTGATTATTCGGGACGCTGTAAATACATCCCTGCTACCTAAGCTCGAATAATCAAGCACTGACCACCTTGCATATAAATTGCACGGAGTCGTTACGATACAGCAATCACTTACCACCTGTACCATATTATGCTTGAGTCGCTACGTTATTCATTGCCCTACGCATAGAAGATAACAGATTAGCAATATTATTCATAATCTTGTCTGCATCATCTGGATTTTCTTCAATCATTTTAACCAACACACTACCAACGACAACCGCATCGGCAATGCTAGAGACCTGTGCGGCAGTTTCGGCATCTTTAATACCAAAACCAACACCAACAGGCATATCGCTAATATCACGGATTGTCTTTAAATGTTTAGCAACATCATCAACATCCAAAATATTAGAACCTGTTACGCCTTTTAATGAAACATAGTAAACAAAGCCACTGCCTGCATCAGAAATTTTCTGAATACGCTCTGGCTGTGTCGTCGGTGAAAGCAAATAAATACTATCTAAACCATGTGACTGAAATATTGGTAAAATATCATGGCTTTCCTCAGGCGGAAGATCAACAGTTAATACACCATCCACCCCAGCCGCTTTAGCCTTTTGAGCAAAATCTTTATAGCCCATGACCTCAATTGGGTTTAGATAGCCCATTAAAACAACAGGTATCGTGCTATTGCTCTGACGAAACTCAGCCACCATATCAATAACATCATGCAAGCTGGTGTTATGTTGCAACGCTCGCTCGCAAGCTAATTGGATAGTCGGACCATCCGCCATTGGATCAGAAAAAGGCACACCCAATTCAATAATATCCGCTCCCGCTTCAACCATTTTGTGCATCAATGGCACAGTTATCGAAGGGTTTGAGTCTCCCGCTGTAATATAGGGAATTAATGCGGTTTTATGCTCTGCTTTTAGTGCATCAAATACGGTGCTAATGCGGCTCATAGTGTAATGCCCTCCAATGCTGCAATGGTATTAATATCCTTGTCTCCACGCCCTGAAAGATTAACAATAATATTTTGATCCTTGCTCATTGTTGGGGCTAATTTCATCGCATAGGCTAAGGCATGGCTACTTTCTAATGCGGGGATAATCCCCTCAATACGGGTTAGAGAGTGGAAGGCTTGCAGGGCTTCTTTATCATCCACTGCAACATATTCGGCACGACCAATATCTTTTAGCCACGAATGCTCAGGACCGACACCGGGGTAATCCAACCCTGCGGAAATAGAATGTGTTTCAATAATTTGCCCATTCGGATCATTGATTAAATACGTCCGATTACCGTGTAATACCCCGGGCTTGCCTTTACACAGAGTTGCGGCATGACGGTCGGTATCTAAACCATCACCAGCTGCCTCAACACCATAGATTTTTACTTGCTCATCGCCTAAAAACTCATGGAATAAACCAATTGCATTAGAACCGCCACCCACACAAGCGACAAGTGCATCGGGCAAGCAGCCTGCTTGTTCTTGAATCTGCTGACGAGCTTCACGCCCAATAATGGTTTGAAAATCACGCACCATTGCAGGATAAGGATGCGGTCCCGCCACCGTGCCAATGACATAAAAGGTATCATCAACATTGGTTACCCAATCCCGCATGGCTTCGTTTAACGCATCTTTTAGTGTTTGCGAGCCAGAGGTTACGGGGCGAACTTCTGCACCTAATAATTTCATTCGATACACATTAGGAGCTTGCCGCTCAACATCCACCGCTCCCATATACACAATACATTCAAGCCCTAAACGTGCTGCGATGGTTGCCGTTGCCACGCCATGCTGCCCTGCTCCTGTTTCTGCAATAATGCGGGTTTTGCCCATATATTTAGCCAGCAAAGCCTGACCAATCGTATTATTGACCTTATGAGCCCCCGTGTGATTGAGGTCTTCACGTTTGAGGTAAATATTGGCTCCACCTAATTCCCGTGACCAGCGTTCAGCCAAATACAAAGGGCTAGGTCGCCCAACGTAATATTTCAAATCCTTATCATATTCCTGCTGAAAATCGGCATTGTCTTTTAATTTATAATAGGCATCTTCCAACTGCTGAATTGCATCCATCAAGGTTTCAGCGGCAAACTTGCCTCCATGAATCCCAAAATGCCCTGCCGCATCGGGCATGGACTTCCAATCAAAATCACTAAATTGCACGGTTGACCTCTTGTATTATTTTTCAAGTTCTAAGTAGGAGAGCATAATTAATTTGTAACTACTCTGTCTAATGAGTGCTGAAGGTGGTAAGTGCTTAATTATTCGGGACGCTGTAAATACATCCATGTAAGCTCTAAGGCAGCATCCCTGCTGCCTAAGCCCGAACAATCAATCACTTACCACCTTGCATATAAATTGCACGGAGTAGCTACATTAATTTAACAATTTGCTGGTCTATTTTCCGCCAGTCAAGCCATTCTCTCAGTCGCGTAGCTCGGCTATGCTTCTTCGACAATGACTTGACTAGCAAAAAATATCCTTCGCAAATTTTGTTAAATTAATTATGCTCTCCTACTTAAAAGGATTCTACACCACTCTTAATATTACGGCATAAACATTTGTCACAAATTACAGCAATGAAAAAACAAGATCGAATTTTTAATGGGCTTGCCCAGCGTTTTAATCATCGAATTTATAGTAATCCAAAGGGCAAAATCCGCTTGGCAATTACGCAAGATGATTTGCAGCAAACGCTTGATCTAAGCCAGCCGCTAAACGTATTGGATATGGGAGCAGGTTTAGGGCAAATGTCATGTTGGCTCGCCCAGCAAGGGCATAAAGTAACGCTCTGTGAGCCTGCGGATGATATGTTATCAGAAGCAAAGCAAATGCTTGATGCAGAAGGCTTATCTGATCATGTGCTATATCGAAATGACACCTTGCAAACATTAAGCCAGACTGATATTGAGCCGTTTGACCTGATTATTTTCCATGCTGTTTTGGAGTGGATGGCTGACCCACAACAAGCCATTGCGGATTTATTAACGCTATTAAAGCCTAAAGGTTATCTATCAATCATGTTTTACAACCACCACTCAGCCGTTATGCGAAGCCTGATGGTGGCTGATTTTAAACGCATCAAAAACAACTATATTGCCGCAATGGGAAACAAAGGCTTTACCCCAATCAGCCCTTTAGAGCCTGCTCAAGTCAAAGCTTGGTTTGATAAGTTTGGCGTAGAAATACTCAACTGGTCAGGCGTGCGAGCCTTTTATGACTATATGCACCCACAAGCAAGAGAAAAAGTAAAACTAAACGATGTACTAGAAATGGAACGAAAATACTCAAAAATCGAACCTTGGCAATCACTCGCACGCTATCAGCATGTGATTACTCAACGTGCTTAAAAAAATAGCGGAGATAAAATAAAAAAACTTAAATACTCTCTCAAAACAATAAATCAGTTAGCCGCTAATGAATTTATTATTTTGAGAGGTAGAAGAGAATTATAGAATAATTCTAATCATTTACTAAATCTTGATAGGCATGCCAGCTTGCATGACCAATAATAGGTAAAGTGACAATTAAACCAATATAAAAAGTAACAATACCTAACCCTATCATTGCTACAAGTAAGCCTGCCCACAAAATCATTGGCAGAATATTTTTTTTTACTGCTCGTATACTTGTGAACATTGCTGTAATTACATCAATCTTTCTATCAGTCATCATTGGTACAGCAACTACACTAATGGTAAAAACTAATATTGCTAGACCTAGCCCTGTTAACATAAAGGTTAACATTAATTCAGTGTTACCTTCACTTACAAAAATGCTTATCCAACCTTCTGTTGCTAAATCAGCATTATTAAATAGTACCGAAGTTAATATTGCAGTAAAGCGAGCCCAAAATACAAAAATAAAAGTGATAATAAATGCAAAGCTTACCACACTAATAGTATTAAAGCGTATATGACGAGTAGCATGAATAAGGCTAGGTTGATTACCATTTGCAATTTGTGCACTCATATCATATAGACCAATTGCTACAAAAGGACCAATAAGAAAAAAGCCTGATATTGCTGCAAGAGTGAATGCAGGATAAGAGTTGGACATCATCAGTATCAACATACCTATTACAGCAAATACCATGCCATATAACATACTTGTAATAGGTGCAACTCTGAAATCATTAATACCATCAGCAAGCCAACGTAGTGGAGCTACAATATTTACTTGTCTAATATTGATATCAGAGTGATTTGAATAAGAATGGGGTACATGTAAAATTGCCATAACAAACCCTCCTGAATGACTGTTATACCTCTTTTCTACGTAATTCAAGTTAATTTAGATGCAATTTATTCGTATCTTCAAATTACGACTTTTAAGTGCTATCAATACAATTTATTTTTCTTAAAAACTTCCTTGGACGATAAATATTTGCCTGCGATTCATCGTATAAATAGGAATTAGAAAACTGTTGAGGGTTTAACACCTCTCCCACCAAAATTAATGCGGTGCGAGTGATTTTTTCTGCTCGTACTTTTTCGGTAATTGTGTTTAACGTCGCTCTAATAATTTTCTGATCACGCCAAGAGGTACGATAGCAAACGCATACGGGGCAATCTTCACCATAAAAAGGGATTAATTCAGCAACGATTTTATGAATTCGCGTAACGCCTAAATGGATTGCGAGTGTTGCTTTATGTTGTGCCAATGAGCTCAATGACTCACTCGCTGGCATGGAAGTTTTACCCGCATAGCGTGTATAAATAATCGTTTGTGAAATATCGGGCAAGGTTAATTCGGTTTTTAATGCTGCCGCCGATGCACTGGTTGCGGTCACTCCGGGGATAATTTCATAGGGAATATTCAGCTCATCTAAACACCGCATTTGCTCGCCAATTGCTCCATAAATTGAAGGGTCTCCTGAGTGCAGGCGAGCAACATCATATCCTTTTTGATGAGCGATTTGAATATGCTCAATAATTTGCTGCAAGTGCAACGGGGCGGTATCAATAATCTCGCTTGCTGCCTTTGCCGAATCTAAAATTTCACGCGGGATTAATGAGCCTGCGTATAAAACCACCGATGCTTGTTGTAATAATTTAAGCCCTTTAAGTGTAATAAGCTCAGGGTCGCCGGGACCTGCTCCGATAAAATAAACCGTCATTGCTTTTCTCGATAGCCTCGTGGCGTGTAGATATAATTTTTTTGTGAAAGCCAACGTGTCTGCTGATTACCAACCATCACCAGCGTTAGCATATCAACCTGTTCAATATCCAGTGTTTGTAAGCTCTCTATTTGGATAGACTCATTATCCCGACTGAGATTTCTGCCAATCATCACAGGTGTATCTGCCGATTTATAGTTCAACAAAATTTGTTTTGCTTTTTCTAACTGCCAACGGCGTTTGCGAGATACGGGGTTATAAAACGCAATGACAAAATCCCCCTGAGCAGCCGCGTGGATACGCTTTTCAATCACATCCCAAGGGGTCAATAAATCGGATAAAGAGATGGTGCAAAAATCATGAGCCAAGGGTGCACCGACTTTGCTTGCCAGCACCTGCAAGGCAGAAATACCCGGAATTACTGCTATTTCTATATCCTGCCAGCTTGCTTGATTTTCATAATCCAACAGCTCAAATACAAGCGTTGCCATTGCATAAATACCAATATCCCCGCTAGAAATTAAGCCCGTTGTTTTAGCCTCAGCCGCTAAGTTTAACGCCAATCTTGCCCGCTCGGTTTCTTGTCCTAGAGGAAGATTATGCTGCTGAATGCCATTGGATAGAGGCTCAAGCAAGTCAAGATACAAGCCATAACCGACAATATCAGAGCATTGTTGAATTGCAGCACGAGCAAGTGGTGGAAGATAGGCAAGGTCGCCTGGACCTGTACTAATAAGATAGAGTTTTTTCATGGGGGCTATAATACAACAATCGCACAGGTTGCCCGCTTATTTTTTTGTTTGGGGACAGCCAGTGTTTTTATGGTGTGATTTTGCTGTTGAGCATGGAAAAGAGCAGCGGCTTCGGCAACACCGTAAACCCCTACTTCTCGAAAAACAATGTCAGATTTTTGACTGAGCAAATGCTCCACCGTGCGTAATTGCTGAGCCGAATAACAAACAAATGGAACATTGAGCTGTTTACTCAGCTGAATTAAAGAAGCTTCATTTTGCTTGCGGTCAATACTAGCAATAGCACAAATATCATCCACGCTCGCCTTGATTTTAGCCAATGACTTGTACAATACATCTTCTAGCAAATTTATTGGGCAAGATTTATCACAGCCCATGCCCACAACAAGCTTTGCCTTTGTGTAATCCTTAGCGGTAGTAAGCACCAATTGTGCCGATAATAATTGGCTAATTTGCTTTGCCCAGCGATTAGCTCCGCCTTCATGCCCAGACAGCAAGGGAATAACAAATTTACCTGCTTGATCAAGCACCAAAACAGGCGGATCTGTCTTTTTATCTCGCAAAACTGGGGCAAGCGTTCTGACTACAATGCCTGTTGCGGCAATAAAAATTAAGGGTGTATTGGCTAAAAATAAAGCCTGAACCTGCTCAGCAAAGGGCTTAGGGCAATGATAATGCTCTGCATGATTGAGCTGTGATTGCAAGCAAATAGCAAGCTCTCGCCCTTGCTCGGTTAGGCTGATAATGGCAGGTGGTTTATTGCGGAACAACAAAACGCTGACTCTTGATACCTAGTTTTTCTAAAAAATACGGCACATTCTTTTCACCCGACAAATGCCCCGCACCAATGGCAACAAAAAAGCGTTTATTGGGATTTGCCTTGATTTTTTTCGCCAAACGCTTCGCCATTAATTCGTTGCGTTGCACTAATAAAACCTTGATAAATTTTTCTTCTAAAGCCTTATTGTGATTATCAGGTGCAAGCTCATCCATCAAGTCGCGTATATCTGTTTTTGCTCCTGATAGATACCACTGCAGCATTGCTTCACTGCTATTTTTGCCTTGTTGCTTATCTCGTTTGAGCATTCGCAGCGTCTCATCCAACATTTCAATTTGCTCTGCTTCAGTAAATTGCTCAAAGTAGCCTAATTGCTCTAGCGTTGTTTCCAAACCGCCAACGGTTTTGCCTTTTTGTTTCGCCATTTTATAAATATTAGCATCAAGTGGCTTCGTAAAAGGGTGTTTGACTTGAACCTCTAATATCGAAATGGCGGCATAAACTGCCCATGTTTTTAGTGCCTGTAACTTTTGCTTAATACTTTGTAAATTGATTGATTTAAGATAATCATCCAAGCGTTGTTGCACATCAGGCGGCAATACCTCGGACAATGTTTTGCCATCCGTCCGCTTCATTTTTATTTGTGCCAATGTGGTATCCGCAAGCTCCATGGGAATTTCTGTTAGCACAATATCACTTTGATTAAAAACTAACTGAGCTGCAAGAGGAAGCTGATTAACACGCGGATCAGGCAAATGTATCGTCCCAAATAACCATGATGCTGGTTTGGTATCCAATTTCCATAAAATAGGAATTTGTTGCTGAGACGGTAATACAGTGGGTTTTGCGAATACTGAAAAGCTGAAAAACAGCAATAAAGTAATGATTAGCAATTTTTTCATTGATAAAAACAAATTTAGAAATGAAGTAGAACAAATGATAATTATCATCAAGTAGTTTTGCATTGTTTATAGAGTAGGGTGAATGAGTATTCAATAATACTTACTCAGTCTCTACTCGTATTTTGGTGAATGAACTGACAGTTTCACTGTACTAGTTTTTCAGCTTCTTCTTTTTGTTTGCGGCTACCTTCAATCATAACTTCTTGCAAGATTTCATTAGCGGCTTCTTGGTCTTGTAGCTCAAAATAAGCTTTTGCAATATTTAATTTAACAGCAG
>JALWYT010000236.1 GCA_026992705.1 Thiotrichaceae bacterium | reverse complement strand
TTAAACGTGATGCTAATCGTGATGTGTGGCAGGAAACGCTCGATGCAGTCCGCGATGTGAAATCTGGCAAGGTAGGTCGTGTCGAAACGGTAGAAATACCTGCAGTGGTTGAGGCACGTCAAAAAGTGGGGTTATCCCAGTCACGCTTTGCAGAGCTACTCGGGGTTTCCGTTCGCACACTTCAAGATTGGGAGCAGGGCCGTCGGAAACCAAGTCGTGCGGCTATGTCCCTTATTCAAATCGCGAAACAACGCCCTGATGTATTGCATGAGGTGTTTGGCTAAGTTCAGGGCTAACAATCGCGTAAACTCGGACTTCCCAAAGCTGCGTCGCTTCGCTATGCAGCTTTGGGCAGCCGGTTACGCGGGGCGTTATGAGTAAAAGACATGTCATGGAATGAATCTATAGAAAAAGTAAACGGCCAACTAGAGAAGGCGAGAGAATTTCGCTATTTTGCGTTGCTGACCACTTTTGTTTTTTTTCTTGATTTTAGTTTAGTGGTCTTCCATAAAAGCCATATATCAGCGCTGTCTTACAAATCAATTGCCAGTGATTATAGGCTTGGTCAGGTCCTCTTGTTTTTCACAATCTTTGCATTTTTTATGTCTTTCGTTGTGCCGTTAATTCAATACCTTCTCCAGTTTATTAGTATGCTGCTTCCATATAAGGTTTTATCATTTTTTGGCGATGACCAATGGAAGGATGTAGAGCCAAAAGACTATTTTTATTTATATCAGCTTGAGCGTTACGCAATAAAAAACACTAATGCAATCGCACATGAATACTTTAAATCCTTGGCTTCAGAAAAAGACAAAGAACATCAGCTTGAATTTCTTTGCTTGGCCTTAACAATCTCTGTTGCTTTAGATTGTTACGCTTATTCTGTAAATAAAAACGCCTTGTTTTCATGGTTCATACCGTTCTTTTCAGATAATCATTTATCATTCTCAAACAGCATTATTGCATTTTTTTTATGGGCTCTTGTTCTTTTTTCACTTTATTTAGGTGTCATTAGAGCAGGTGGTTTTTCGCTGTCAGTATCAGATAGAATTTACTTCCCAGATAATGATTTCAAAGACTCATAACAAACGCGTAAACACGGATCGCCCAAAGCTGCGCCGCTTCGCTCTGCAGCTTTGGGCGCCCGGTTACGCGAAGCGTTATGCGTAAAGAATAATGGCGGACATTCTTGACAGACTTCGAGGCGGAGATCGTCGATCAACAGGAAATGCTGACGCAGTCGCTGAGGAAATAGTAGCTAATCCAGATTTGTTCAACGCCGTGTTTAGCGGACTATATCATGATGATCGAGTCTTAAGAATGAGAGCGGCAGATGCAGTGGAAAAGGCAAGCCAGAAATACCCGGAATTGCTGTCGGGTTATTCTTCAAAAATTATTTCCATTTTGGAATCAGTCGATCAGCAGGAAGTCTGCTGGCACATGGCGCAAATTTCGCCACGCCTTGATTTGACCAAAAGTGAAGAAAAGAAAATTATCGAGTTACTGAAGAGACTTTTATTGCATAAAAGCAAGATTGTCCGTGTTTCGGCAATGGATGCCATGACCTGTTTTGCCGAAAGAGATGAAACAATAGTAGATGAGGTCAAAGAGATCATAAAGGAACAAATAAAAAGCGGAATACCATCAATCCTTTCACGCGGTCGCAAATTGTTACAGAGATTAGAAAGGAATGTGAAAAATGGCCAAACTTGATTTGCTGAAAGAGTACAAAAACTATTATTCAGCCGGCAAAAAACCAGAAATCCAGGAATTCGGGGAAGCCGTCTATCTAACCATTGAGGGGCAAGGTGAACCGGGAGGAGATATTTTTACAAAGAAGGTGGAAGCATTGTATCCTTTGGCATACGGGATAAAAAAGATTTTCAAAGAAAAAGGAAATGATTTTGGAGTTCCAAAGCTGGAGGGTTTGTGGTGGGTTGAAAGCAGCAAACCTGCTCTTGAAATCCCGCGAAGTGAATGGTGCTGGAAGCTGCTTATCAGAATGCCTGATTTTGTAACAAAAGAAGCTGTAGAGTCAGTCAAACCAGAAGTGGCGAAGAAAAAGAAGATTGATTTGATTCAAGAAGTTTCATTTGAAAAAATCACGGAAGGAAAATGTGTTCAAATCATGCACATAGGTCCATACACCACTGAGCCTGCAACTATTGAAATGCTGATGGAATTTATTGAAGAAAACGGCTTGTCTATAAATGGATTGCATCATGAAATATATATCTCAGACCCTCGAAAGACTGAAGCATCACGAATGAAAACAATCATCAGATATCCTGTAAAATGAATGAAGAATCGCATAACAAGGCGCTGCACTGGACGCCAATTCCGCTGCGCTCCATTGGCGCCAGTGAGCTTTGTCGTTATGTGTAATAAAGGACTGCTATAATTATGATCACTAAGATTTCAATAAGCAAAGTTGCAAGCTACAAAACACCTGCAACCCTTGAAACAGATAAAAAGGTAAATCTTATTTATGGTCTTAATGGTACTGGCAAAACCACTCTTTCAACTTTCCTGTATAACACAGAGCATAGTGATTATTCTGAGTGCAGCATTGAAGGATTAAATGGTGAAGATATATTAGTCTATAATCAGAGATTTATACATGACTACTTCTATCAACCTGATAACTTGAAAGGAATATTTACGCTCTCCAAAGAAAATAAGGAAGCCGAGGAGAAGATTAAAGTCGCGCAGGATGAGATTAAACGACTTGAGACTGAAAAAGAAGTTAAGATTAGAAATAGAACCAAACAAGAAAAATCATTATATGATAAAAAGCATATCGCCGAACAAACAATATGGGAAATAAAGACAACGTTTGCTGGCGGTGATAGAGTTTTAGAATATTGTCTTGCAGGACTCAAAGGGAATAAAAGTGTATTGTTTGAACATTTGGCAAATATCAAAAAACCAGATGAAAAGCCGACAAAGACAAGTGATGAGTTGAAAAAGGAAGTAGAGGCTATAAAGGGGGATAGTGCACAAAAATATGACTTACTTCCTTTAATTAATTTCACAGCTTACGAGGTAGAATCAAATCAAATCCTAGAAAAGAATATTGTAGGAAATGAAAACAGCTCAGTGTCCACATTAATCAATCATCTACAAAATTCAGACTGGGTAAAGGACGGTTTACAATATCTTCCAGAAGCGATTGAAGATGATGCAGAGAGTTGCCCATTTTGTCAGAGCAAAACAGTAACACAATCACTCCTTAACGATATTAAAGGATTCTTTGATGAATCATATGAGAACGATATAGACGAGTTAAAAAAGCTTCTATCTAGTTATAAAAACGCTATTTCAGCACTTCCTAAAAAAGAGACTTTTGAAATAAACCCATTCATAGTCGAAAATAAAAGTGATTTCGAAAACTATTATAATGCTGTTTACAGTCTACTTGAAAATAACAAGAGACAACTTGAAGCCAAATTAAAAACACCAAGCCAGAAGATTAGTCTTTCAGATTCGGCTACTGCTATTAAGAAGTTTAATGATTTTATTGAGGAGATTAACCAATCCATATCCTCTCACAATAAAAGAATAGACAATAAAGATAAAACCTTGGCTGAAATTAAAGCTCAGTTCTGGGCATTAATGCGCTGGGATTATGATCAGACCATCTCGGTTTATCTCAAAGATAAAACAGATATTGAGAAAAAAATAGGTGAACTGAAAATATCAGAACAAGAAGTTGAAAATTCCATAAAAATACAAAAAGAAATTATTACCGAACAACAGAAAAGGACCGTTAATATAGAACAGTCCATAAAGTTTATTAATAACGGCTTAGTTGAACTGGGGCTGGACGATTTTAGTATCGAAAAACATTCTGATAATCTTTATAAAATAAAGAGAAGTAAACAGGGTGCTGATATTTTTCAAACTCTAAGTGAGGGTGAAAAAATGATCATCAGTTTTCTTTACTTTGTTGAAATGTGTCGAGGGAAAAGGAGTGTAGACGATACTGGTGGAAAAAAGATTATTGTCATTGACGACCCCATTTCGAGTTTATCCCACATCTTTATTTTCAACATCGGTCAGTTGATTAAAAAGGAGTTTCTGAGTTCTGATTCTTACGAACAGGTCTTTGTCCTCACTCATAGCCTCTACTTCTTTTATGAATTAACAGATACGAATCACAGCAGAAGAAAAGAAAATCAAAAATTGTTCAGGATAACTAAAAACAGTGATGGCAGTCATATTTTTAGTATGAAGTATGAAGAAATTCAAAATGACTACCAGTCTTACTGGCAGATAATAAAAGACGAAAAGCAACCGCCAGCTTTGATTGCAAATTGTATGCGTAATGTTATTGAGTATTTTTTCAATTTTATTGAGAAAAAAGACTTAAACAATGTTTTTCAAAAACCAGAATTGCAGGACAATAAATTCCAAGCGTTTTGCCGATATGTCAATCGTGAATCCCATTCTTTAGGGCAAAATATCTTCGATTATAAAGAATTTGATTACGAAGTATTTAAAGAAGCACTTGGCTTAGTTTTTGAACAAAGTGGCTACAAAGAGCATTATGAAGAAATGGTAAAATGATGAAAATATCACATAACAAGGCGCTGCACTGGACGGCAATTCCGCTGCGCTCCATTGCCGCCAGTGAGCTTGGTCGTTAGGCTTCATTACGGATAGCTGAGAGTTTATCGATATACTGGGTTCCCCATTCTTTTAGAGCCGCAAGAATTGGAGTGAGTGTTCCGCCAAAGTCAGTCAATGAGTATTCTACTCGAGGAGGCA
>JALWYT010000235.1 GCA_026992705.1 Thiotrichaceae bacterium | reverse complement strand
GTTTGTGATTACGACGTTTCCTTCTCATCTTCTGCTACCTCATTTAAGATTTATATCTTCGCAGAAGACACTTACATTTTCAGCTCCCCTGTCCAACTAATGGGGTCCACTTCTGGAGATATTGGTTAACATTTTTCATTCCAACAGTATTGGATTAATCGAAGCCATTAATGACATGAAATTTTCGCAGCAAAATTGAACTATTCCTTTTCTGTCAGAGACTATTTTTAGTGTCTCTTTGAGATGTTGAAGGCCAAGGTGAAGGAATAAATAAAACAAAATGTTACCTCTTTCAGGTGTCCTCAGCCAACCCCCAACCTAAATAAGCGTTCCAAATACCAGAACACTTGTGAATTTCCACGTTCGTGGTGAAGTCCTGAGCCTGACGGAGGGGCGAACCATGAGTGTGGAAATGCGGTGAATAGAGTGCTTAACCTATTTGTACTTCGACAAGGCTCTCCTGAGTGAAGTCGAAGGGCTCAGGACGAACGGTAATTCCTAAAGTGTTCTAGTATTCGGAACAGCTATTTAGATGGAGATGGAGATAAAGTTAACAGAACAGCAGTAAAATCAGCGAGAACAACAGTACTTAAAGATTATATATGTCGGTCTTATATAGCTTAAGGTTGGATGGTTTAGTAAACCAATCTATTGTCTCCTGTAAACCACGCTTAAATCCCTCCAGCTGCCCATAATTTGGTGTCCATCCACATAGTTTTTTTGCTTTAGTATTATCAGCCCATAAACGTTCAACTTCACTTTTTTCTGGTCTTAACCGAATATTTTCTGCTTGAACTGTTATCTCAACATCCATTAATTCTGCAATAATATTTACAGCATCTCCGATTGAAACCTCATAATTACTTCCTATATTAATAACTTCCCCAATAGAATTATCTGATTTAGAGATTGCAATAAATCCTCTAACTGTATCCATCACATAATTAAAATCACGCGTCGTATAAATCGCACCAAGTTTTATATGGCGTTCACCATTGGCAATTTGTGAAATAATAGTTGGCAATACGGCTCTTGCTGACTGACGTGGTCCATACGTATTAAAAGGGCGAATAATACTTACCGGTAAATTAAATGAACTATAAAATGAATATGCTAATTGATCCGCTGCAATTTTTGTTGCTGAATAGGGTGATTGTCCTTGCAATGGATGCTCTTCGGTAATAGGTATAAACTGCGCTGTGCCATATACTTCACTAGTACTAGTATGTACAACTCTAGACAACTCTTGATCACGTGCGGCCTGCAGAACATTCAATGTACCTTTAATGTTGGTATCAACATACGTATCTGGCGAATGATAAGAATATGGAATGGCAATCAGTGCAGCAAGATGTAAAACCACATCACAGCCTTTCATTGCCTGGCGCACACCATTTGGATCACGAATGTCTCCGGAAAAAATATCCAAATTTTCACGAATTTCTAACGGTACGCTATCAAGCCATCCCCAAGAATTGAAAGAATTATACATAACAAAGGCACGAACATCATAACCTTGTCGAACAAGTTCTTCAGTTAAATGAGAACCAATAAAACCATCAGCACCTGTTATAAGAATTTTGCCCACAAATATTTTTCCGACCGAATCTTTTAAGTTTATATAACTAGTTACGAGGCAATACTTGTAGTGTTTGCCATTTTTTGAAAACTTAGACTATTTTCAAGCAATTCCTCATAGGTTCCTTTAGCAACTACATGTCCATTTTTAAATTCAATAATTTCATCACAATTCTGAACAGTTGTCAGGCGATGAGCTATCATAATAATTGTTAAATCACGACTAAGCTCATCAATTGCTTCCATGATTAATTTTTCTGTAGCACTGTCCAAAGCACTAGTTGCTTCATCAAATACAAGAACTTTGGCATTTTTATACAATGCACGCGCAATGCCAATACGTTGTCGTTGCCCCCCAGATAAACGAACGCCTCTTTCACCAACTAACGTATTATAGTCATTAGGTAAATTTTCGATATATTCAGCTATATTTGCTCTTCGAGCAGCCAACTTTACCTGTTCAAAGTCAACGTCATCTACAGCAACGCCAAATGCAATATTTTCACTCACAGAACTATCAGAAAGATAAATGCTTTGTGGGACATGTGCGATAGTTTGTTGCCAAGCTCTAATATTTTCATTAGAAAGAGGTATACCATCAAGGAGTACCTGACCATCGGTTGGTTCCAATAATCCCATCAGAATATCCAGGGCTGTACTTTTCCCGCTACCTGTAGCACCAACTATACCTATACGCATCCCTTTTTTTATAGAAAAATTAATATCTTGTAGTACACATTGTTGTTCATCATAAGAAAAACATACTTTATCAAATTGAATACTCTCAACTGATAAATGTTTATTATTATATTGATTTATTTCCTGTGATATTGGCTGTTCTAATAAATTAATAACGTCAGCTAAAACTCTCTGACTTCCTGCAAGACTTGACCATGAACCATATATTTGCTGTGCGGCAGGAAGTAATCGTTGCGCACCAATGGCTAAAGCACCTAGTATAGGTATGGCTGAATTCAATCCATCATCCCGGCTAGCAAGAATATAGGCTAAAGCTGCAATTATAGTCATACCTATTGTTTCCATGATATGACGTGGACCTATAGAGATAAAAGTATTATTTCCCTGGGCTCGCCTTAGTAACAAATCTGATCGCTTATATATTTTTGCATGAACTTGTTGCGTCCCATCCATTATCACATCGCGAATACCACCTAGCCCTTCTTGAAGAGACTTAATAACATAATTCGATTCTTTTGCAATACGACAACTATTTCTTCTCAATATGCGACGTGAGATGATAGTAATAATGCCATAACCTGTACTAAATGTTATGACTGAAATAGTTGCAATATATGGATCAATAACGAATAAAGCACTGGTGATAAAAATTACTAATATAATCGCGCTAATTAGTGAAGTTAATTGATACAAGGCATTAATGGCTGAACCCACTTTATGACTAATCCCCGCAATTATTTCACTACTATTTCGAGATACATGCACTTTATAAGGTTGATATAATGTACGTTCATACATTTGCACACTAAGTTCTGTACCACACGCATATGAAAGCCGTGTTGTTAGCCATAACAAGAGTATTCTGACTCCACCTGCCGCTACTGCAGCTACTATAAATAATATTGTCAACGGCAAAATAAGTTGATCAGCAGCGTTAATTTCTATGCTTGATGAAATAGTACTAACATAAGGATATGTAAAAAGCCTTTCTGGAGAAACCAATACCGTAAGAAATGGGATGATTGCCCCCATACTTATTATTTCTGTGATTGCACTTATTAACATAAGAATCAACAAAAAACCAAATTGTTTTTGTAGACGACTTCCTATGTGCCCCCATATTTTAAGCAAAATATAATGTAATCCATCTAGCTTATTATCTATATTATTAACTTCTTGTTTCATTATTTACCGATAGCAAAACAATCTAGAGTAACGTTACATCGTACGTGTTTATATACTTTTAAAAAATGCGTCAACAATAGTTGGGCTATGCCAAATTGATATTTCAAAACACGCTACCGCCCTACCATGCACAAAAAGCAAGTATAGGCTTGGTTCCAACACACCGTCCATTGGCGTTTTGTATTGGTTTTAAGCTAAAAGCAAATCGTGCTCGCTGATTGTCACTTCAGATTGCTTGCCCACAATATCAAGTAATATTGTTACCCGCTCCGTGCTTTTCTTTTTGTTATAAATACCCGTATATCCTGCGAACGGGCCGTCAATAATATTGACTTTATCGCCGGCCTTCATTTCCTTCTTTTCTATGTTCTGAAACCCCAATTCATCTTCATTGGTTTTTAGTGAATCAATGAGTTCTGCTGGTGCGATCGCAGGAATACCGCCGAACTGGATAAGCCGGGAAACACCCAACGTGGATCGTATGGGCGCCCAGTTATCTGTCTGTGTATCCAGATGAATAAAAAGGTATCGTGGGAAGAAGGCTTCAACGAGTGTGATGTAACGGTTGTTACGGCGGCGACGAGTTTTCACCATTGGCAAGTAGGTTTCATAACCTTGACGGCTAAGGTTTTCCTCGGCCTGTTTTTCCATCCGAGGTTTACTGTGAATTAAATACCAGCAACGTTGCTCTGACATACAGTACTATTTTCCCTGTTCTTCTACTTGCGCGGCTTCGAGTTTGAGGCTGGTAATTTCTTTTTTTATTTCCTCATACTCATGCATTTTAATTTTCAGGTAGCTATATGTTAATTTGGCTTTTTCTTCGATACCCCGTGGTGTCAGGACGTACATGTAGGCTTTTTTATTATTATTGCCATAGAAATTTTTAGCTTTTAAATAACCTTTCTTGACAAGGGACTTAACACAATAATTGGCCTTGCCAAGGCTGATGCCCATGCGTGCGGCAATTTCCCGCTGGCTAAGTTGGGGTTCATTTTTTACCAGCTTCAACAGCTTATATGTTATTTCGTCCTGCAAATGCCTCTCACCGTTCAACCATTGAACGTAAAACATACTAGCAGGTTAAATAACGAAATCAAGCATTTATTTTTGAATAATATGGGGTGTCAAAAAATGGGCAACAACGACCAAATACGCGTTCCTAATTCCCGATCACTCATGAATTTTCACGTTCGTGGTGAGCTTGTCGAACCATGACGTGGAAATACTGTAGCTAGTGTGCTTAATCGCCCTGTCCTTCGACAGGCTCAGGACGAACGGTAATGCTGAAAGTGTAGGGGAATTAGGATCGCGT
>JALWYT010000234.1 GCA_026992705.1 Thiotrichaceae bacterium | reverse complement strand
CAAAACCCCCGTCAATAAGCCACCAAAACCGAACCACATTAAGATGGCACCTGGTACAAATACCTCTAATGCAAGAAATATAACTCCAATTACTAACCAATGCCAAAATTCTACGGATATACTCATCATATTCACCCTATTTTTCTTTTGCCTTTGCATTAAGTAATTCAGTAATTCCAGCAATTGAGCCAATTAAACCGCTGGTTTCTAGGGGCATAAATATGGTTTTTTGCTGATCTGATTCGGCAAATTTGCTAAGGGCTTCAACATATTTAAGTGCCACAAAATAATTCAAGGCTTGTTCATTGCCTGCTTCTACGGCATTGGATACAAATTTCGTTGCTTTAGCTTCAGCAGCCGCTTCTCTTTCGCGGGCTTCCGCGAGCAAAAAGGCAGCATTTCTTTCCCCTTCTGCAACTAAAATTGCTGAGGCTTTTTCACCTTCAGCCCTTGTGATATTAGCCCGACGTTCACGTTCAGCAGTCATTTGACTATTCATGGCTTGCACCATTTCCGCAGGAGGATCAATATCTTTAATCTCAACACGTAATACTTTTACTCCCCAAGCACTGGTTGCCTCATCCACAATCGTCAAAATACGATCACCGATTTCATCCCGTTTGCTTAATAACTCATCCAACTCCATTGAGCCACAAACCGAACGCAAATTGGTCATAGTTAAATTAAGAATGGCTCGATCTAATTGATTGACTTCATAGGAAGCTTTAGCTGCATCAAAGACTTGGAAAAAGACGATACCATCAACGGTTACATTAGCATTATCGGCCGTGATAACGGTCTGCGGTAATACATCCATTACCTGCTCTTTCATATTGACTTTATGCCCAACGCGATAAATGACTGGGAAGATTAATCCAAGCCCTGGTTTTAATGTGTGTGTATAGCGACCAAAGCGTTCCACTGTATAATTCATCCCTTGCGGAACCATTTTGACACCCATAAAAACGAGTGCAACAATAAACGCTAGAATAGCAATGACAACTCCAAACATAATTTTTTCCTAAGATTGTTGTTATAAATTAAAATATGTAACTACTTCGTGCAGTTTACGTAAGATGATACGTAATTGCTTGTTTAAGCGTTAAAATATAAATCACCTTTATCATAGAATACGATCATTTATTATTTTTTAAAGTTTTTTCGACAAATGCACACATTTAAGTATCTGCTTTTCCTTTTTACGGCTATTAGCTTATATGCCTGTAGTAGCCAACCTAATATATCTGTTGTTGATCACAAAAATCAGGCAGATGCACTGAAATATATTGATGGCTTGCAACCTAAGGTTATTAGCAAGCACGGAGCCATTTCATTTGCAGCATTTTTATCACAATTGGACGACAAACAAGCAATTTTCGTCGGCGAACAGCATGATCGTTATGACAATCACCTCAATCAATTGATGATATTAAAAGCAGTACACAAGCGGTACCCTAAAGTTGCAATCGGCGTTGAGTGGTTTCAACAGCCGTATCAATGGGTGTTAAACCGCTATCTCAATGGGCATTTTAGTGAAAAGCAGTTATTAGAAAAATCCGAATATTACAAACGCTGGAGCTACCGCTATGCAATGCTCCGCCCTATTCTTCGCTATGCCAAGCAATATAAAATCCCTGTGATTGCCTTAAATGCTCCTGCGGAATTAACGCAGAAGGTTGGCAAATCGGGTTTAAGTCAATTAAATCAAGCTGAGCGTCAGCAACTACCGCGTATCATTCATCCACCTGAGAAAGCTTATCGAAAAAAGCTAGAAAAGATTTTTGCCGAACACAGCAAAGATAAAAAATTACTGGAAAATTTTATTAGCGTGCAACGCATTTGGGATGAAACAATGGCAATGAATGCCGCTAAGTTTCTTCAATCACACCCTGATTATAAATTGCTGATTTTTGCAGGTAATGGGCATATTGATCCACAAGCAGGGATTCCATTGGATTTAAAACGTCGCTTGCCAAAAATCAATAATATCACGATTAGCAGTGGCACAACGCAGGAAAAGCGTCATCACGCTACGATTGATTATTTTGTTATAAGTCGTGCTGTTGCTTTGCCAAAATTGGGGAAAATTGGAATATTGTTAAAAGAGAAAAATCATTACATGACAGTTCTTGATGTAATGGATAAAAGTGCAGGTAAAAAGGCGGGCTTAAAAAAGGGCGATAAGATTGTCAAAATTAATCATCACCCCATTAAAACCATGATGGATTTCAAACTATTATTAAGCAATAAAAAGCCTCACGATAGCTTACAGCTTGACATACTCAGGAATGAGCATCCTCTTAAATTGACCGTGGTACTACAATAAAATGAAGTATTTATTTCGATTAATTATTCTCTGTAGCTTATTGATTAGCCCAGCATTATTTGCAGTGATTGTGAATTTTCCCACACTAGAGGATGTGCAACAGCGTGTTGATAATATCTCGACTGATGAACTCAAAGCCGCTTTAGAAAAAAATCCTAAATTACTGTTAATTGATGTTCGCACCGCAAAAGAAATTCAAACCATCAATGGCACAATCGACGCATTAAACAATAAAAATATTCCACGCGGTTGGCTGGAGTTTAGAATTAAAGATATTGCTCCTGATAAATCAACGCCAATTGTTGTGTATTGCGGCACAAATCAACGCAGCCCATTTGCAGCCGACACGCTCACTAAAATGGGCTATCATAATGTTAAAAACTATGCCAATGGCTTTTTTGCATGGAAAAAGGCAGGCTTGCCTGTAAAAATGATTGATAAAGCCCCTGATTCTATGCTGTATAGCAAACCGCAAAAAGTGGCAGAAGGCGTGTATTCCGCGATTGGCGAAACAGAACCACCGAGCTATATCAATTCTGAACATAATAATAATCTGTCTTTTATTATTTCTGATAAGGGTGTGCTCGTGGTGAATGCAGGGGGAAGTTATTTATTAGCGAAAGCCTTGCACGAAGAAATCAAAAAAATCACCGACAAAGCGATTAAATATGTCGTACTTGAGAATGGGCAAGGTCATGCTATGCTCGGCTCAAATTATTGGAAAGAGCAAGGCGTACCGATTATTGCTCATAAAGATGCGGCTGAGGAAATAAAAAAACACGGTGAAGTAATCCTTGAACGAATGCAAAAACGACAGAAGGATAAGGCACTTGGCACACAGTTAGTCATGCCTGATAAAACCTTCGAGGATGAAAAATTCGACATTCAATTAGGTAAGGAAAAAATCCAATTATTAAACCTCGGTCCAGCCCATAGCCCAGGCGATATTATGGTATGGCTACCAGAAAGAAGCATCATTATCACGGGCGATATGGCATTCCATCAACGCTTATTGCCTATTTTTGAAGATACTAACACTAAGGCATGGTTAGAAACATGGGAAAAATTCGCTACTTTGAATGCCAAAACTATCATTCCCGGTCACGGTGAACCCACCACAATGGAAGAAGTAACAAAATACACCAAAGACTATCTGGTTTATATGCGAAAGGAAGTGAAAAAGATTATTGATGAAGGCGGCGATTTGCAAGATGCCTACAAAGTTGATCAATCCGCCTATGCCCATTTACCCGCTTATGATTTGCTGTATAAACGCAATGCAGGGCAGATATTTCGAGAGATGGAGTTTGAGGAATAAAGCTGATTAGCTTCACAGACTAAGAGCTTGTCCGAGAATAATAAACTTACTGCGGACAAACTCCTAGGCTTGGAAAAGTCTAATGTGTGAATTATCACAACAATTGATAATCTACCTCATTCGATAGTAATGGTCAGGATCATAAACAAAATAGGCGTCCTTAGGAGCTAAATGAGGCAGATAAACAACCGCTTTTCCTTCTGCAGTGATTACCTCTCTCAGGTCAGGTAGTTCATTTTCTTCCATAGCATCAGGATCAACAATTAATGATGTTTCTTCAATACGTTCAACAATGTGATTGACCCAATGTAGTTTTTGGGCTTCAGTTGCAAATTCTGCCCAATCACCATCAGAGTTTTTTTCATACATTGCCTTAATAAATTCATCAGCCGTCATGCCCATCTTTTTAGCAATTGGTGTTGCCATACGATCCCACCATCTTTTTGAATCTTCATACAACTCTTTTTGCTGGGTGACATTCAAACGTGTCATGAAAAAAGTTTTTGATAATTGATGATGCACAATGATTGCATTCGGGTAAGCCACTGAATGTTCTGCCAAAGTGGTAATCACCGCAGCCATTGATGCCGCTAATGATTTTACGACAACATAAACAGGTGCTTTACTGGCTTCCATTGCTTTAATAATTCGATAACCTGCCATTGCCGAGCCGCCTGGTGATGCGTCAATTACAAGGAATATCGGCTTACTAGCATCTTTATTATTAAAGTAATTAATCCGTGTTGTAACAAAATCGGCGGTGTCTCTTGTAATAGGACCATTCATGCTGATACGACGATCAGAAATCACTAATGTATTGCCGCTATCAACAATTGGATTATCCAAATAAACAGGCTTTCTATCGGCATACTTTTTACGCTCTTTTTCTACGCTAAACGCTTTAATTTCAGCTTCTAACTTTGCAATCTTTAAATCAGCAGCTAAACGTTGTGCTTCTAATTCATTCGTCAATTTTCGAGAACGCTCCTCCATTAATTCAGCCTCTTGGATAAGTCCAAGAAGTTTATTATGATGAGCTCGTATTTTAGCTTGATTTTCAGCTTCTTCTTTCAAAGCTTCAATATCTAATTGTGTCGTTAATAATTCCTTTTCCCACTTTAACTTTTGTAATTTTGCTCGTGTTACTTCATTTTGTTT
>JALWYT010000233.1 GCA_026992705.1 Thiotrichaceae bacterium | reverse complement strand
TATATAATGCACCCGTAGCTCAGTTGGATAGAGTGTCAGCCTCCGAAGCTGAAGGTCATGCGTTCGAATCGCATCGGGTGCACCATTTTATCTAGGATTCTTATTGTATCGCTGCCGAATAAATCAAACCTAAGGCAATAATCATGGCAGCAACGACAATTGCTAAGGCAATATTGGCTTCTTCGGTTATTTTTTTCTGTAATGAAAATGGTGTGAGTTTTTCCATTATCCATAGAGAAAAGATAAACAAAATAAAGCCTAATACGCCATAGACTAGGCTCGATACGATATATTCAATATGTAGTTGTGAGTCCATTGTTTAATCCTGTTAATTATTTTCCACCACGAAAACCGCCCGAGCTATAGCCACCAATATAGCCATTACTGTTATATCCTCGGCTTCCTGAGCGGATACTGGGTTCCTCGTACTTTACTTTTTGCAAACCGACATTATTATAAGTCAGCGTTGCGGCGAGTAGTGTTAAACCAGCAAAACCGAGCATTATCCAGCGAACCATTAGTGATAACTCTCCTGCCAGCGTTTAGCTTCAAATGACCAGCGGAAGTACATGGCAATCAGCACAATTCCACCACTGAGCAATAAGAGCAACATAAAATAATGCGGGTTGATATAAGCTTGTTTGATAAAAAGCCTGATATGAGAGCCTTGAGTTGTATCATGTGTTAACTGTTGTTGTATAGCGGGCATTGTAATAAAACTGAGCGTATAAACCCCTTGATTGGGTACAAGAAAATCTGCATTGATTTGGCGAATCCTTGCATCTATTTTGTAGCTGCCATCGGCTTGCTTTTTACCAAAATGAATAACTGTTTTGCCTGTTTTTTGCTCTATTATTTGTGCACCTTTTAGCTCCCCAGCCTTGCTTGTATCCATTTCTAATTTCACCAGATACTTAGGCTTATCAATCGTAAATGTGTAATTCATTTTGACCAAGCCGTTTTCGATTGTAACTGGATTTACGCTCGATATATTGACTGGCGAGCCTGTCATAAAAAAGCTGATAAACAAATAGGCGATTACCGCGATCCATACAAAAGGCTTGGCTGCTTGAGCTAAGGGTTCTAGTATTTTTGAGCGATAAGGCATTAAAGGGTGGATTTTTGCGGCGAGGTATTTTTCATCACTGCCAAATTCATAATGAATGTCATCCGCATCAATATATTCACCAAAATAATATTCACTTTCCCCTTCGCTACGTTCAGCAGAAAAGCTATACGGTGGAGCAATGCCGTCTGCCAAGCGGGTTTGATCACCGAGTTTAGCGATCCATGTTAATTCTCCAACAACATAGGTGATTTCAGCAGCATAGGCTTCATAAAAATAAAAGACTTTGTCTTTGGCTTCAAAAGGCTCTCGTCTATTCAGTGACCACAGGCTTTTATTAGGCAAATCGCGGCTACGTCGTGTGAATACCCAATGCCCCATTTCATAGCTTAGCCAAGCGTAACCATGCGTCGGGGAAAAGAGTTGATAATCTATCCAGCATTCAACATTTGCTTGCCACTCAATAATACCAATAACGGTAAACCGTACACCTTTGATTTTGCCTTCTGCCCCTAATTGCAAGGGCGAATCAAATGGAGCTTGCTGTTCTGAGAATTTAGCCAATACTTTGTATTCATTATGTGCATCCATGACCGCCCCACAGTAGCGGCAATTCAAGCTTTTTATTTTATGTCCGCCACCATATAAACTAAGCGGTGCTCCACAGCTTGTGCATTGAATACTGCGTATTTTTTTTTTGCTCATGTTTGCACCTGAATATCAAAAGGATCAAGCCAAAATCCCTTATAAGCCTTGATGCCCTGCTCGGTAAACTCCAGTGATAATAGCTTGCCGCCCCTTTTAGAAAGATCAACATAATCAAATTCATCACCTTCTTTGACCAGCTCAGGCAACTCCCCCTCATAGCCCTGACACACCGCATGACCACGCTCTGTTACCAGCCAATCGCCCACTTTTGTATCAATACTAAGCTGGTCAAAATGAATATTTTTCGGTGCTTTTGTCGGCTTCTGAAAAGCAAAATCCCCCTCATCAACGGTTAGCCAAATACCTTGCCCCGCATTATTAATCACCCACCATTCATCCCAGAAGCCTTTTCCATAGCTATAGCGGATATGACCAATGGGTAGATAAGATTGATGCTTATAAACAAATGGCTGCTGAAGCTGAATCAAACTAGGCTCTTGCGACGGCACAGACTGCTTACCCGCAAGGCGAACAGCATCGTCTTCCAAAAAAATACTAGAACCACAATAGTCACAAACACGCAGCTTGCTATGTCGAAAACTCAGCGGCAAAGCACTACCGCACTGTGGGCAATTAATATTATTTTTATACATAGCAGGGGATTATAACGGGTGTTGTCATAAACAACAGTAATATTTAGTATTAATGTTTATTGTCAGTAAACATAGTGACAAACTTTTTATTATAGCTAAAACTTACTTGTTCTCCTTATCTGCCTCAATTAAGCACTAAATTTAATACTTCTTACAGAGGTACCTAAAACCACTCCTGCCTTTAATAGCTTTAACAAAATTTGATGCCCGCCTTGGATGATAATTTCGGGGTTTGGATGTTGCATTTCTTTGGCGATTTGTTGTAGCACTTGTTTGCCTGTTTTTTGTTTATTTTCTTGTAGTAGGCTAATTAGTCGGGCGGTGACGGGGTTGGCTTCTATAAATTTCACGTCGTCTTCGTTATTTCGATAAACGATTAAATAAGTAGCTTGTTCTGGAGGCGTGGTGGGTTGATAGTCTTTGCTAATGTGATGTACATCCCATTGGTAGGCAAGTGCTTTGATAAGAACCGATAGGGCAGGCACTTCTTCGAGTAAATCGCCGTGTGGGTTGATATTACTTAGATTATTTTCGGCTTTGGATACCATTAAATCGAGTTCTACCCATTCATAGTGAGCGAGTTCTAGTAGAAAAGCAGGGGCGTTATCGTTTGCGGTGTATTCGTTTTGTAGAAAAATTAAAAATTCCTGAGCGATTTCAACAAAATATGGAGTATGGCATTGGTGTTCCGCAAAGAATTGTCGAATCAATTTTAGCCATGCTGCTTCATCATAAAGACTATGCAGTACAGGGAAGGCGTTTTCAATAAAGCCCTGAATATTGTTGAATAATAATTCACTATAAATTGCCATGCGACGTGCTTCGATACCTTCAGGCATGGCATTTTTTTCAGGGTCGCGTATATGTTTGGTGAATTGGTATTGGTATTTTTGAAATTCAGGGAGTGACATAATCAAGCAACAGCAGTGGTTTGAATTGGTTGATGTTTTTCTTGTAGAGCTTTGATTTGCTCAACTTCTTTTATTAGTTCTGCAATGGGTGGAATATTAAAATCTCGTTCAACCATTGTTGGAAATACACCGAAATGTTCGTAGGCGGTATCCAGTAGTTTCCAAACGGGATCAATAATATCCGCACCGTGTGTATCAACAATTAAGTCATCAGCTTCGTTGTAATGCCCTGCCACATGGCAATAAGCAATACGTTCAGCAGGCATCGCTTTTAGGAAGCTTTCAGCATCATAGCGATGATTGATTGAGTTGACGTAGATATTATTAACATCGAGCAATAAATCACAATCAGCTTCTTCTAATACGGCATTGATAAACTCTATTTCTGTTAGTTCATAAGCGGTATCAACATAGTAAGAGGCATTTTCCATTGCAATACGCTGCTCTAGTATATCCTGTACGCGTTTAATACGGTTGGCGGTGTAGTAAACCGCTTCTTCCGTAAACGGGATGGGGAGTAGGTCGTATAGATGCCCGTTGTCGGAGCAATAGCTTAGATGCTCGCTGTAATAGCTGATATTGTATTCCTGCATAAATTTTTTAATGCTTTTTACAAGCTCTTCGTCTAATGGTGCAGGGCTGCCAATGGATAGCGATAAACCGTGAATTAAAAAGGGAAAGCGTTCGGTAAGGTGACGGAATTGCTTTTCCATTTTGCCACCGATGGGTATCCAATTTTCAGGGGCAACTTCCATAAAGTCGATGCCTTCCGCGTGTGAAGTATTGAAATCATCAATGACTTCACGACGCATGCCTAAACCTGCTCCTGTCACGAGGTATCTGTTTTGCATTATTATTCCTTTTATGTTTTTTTATTGTACAGCTAGTAAATAAGGAATTATTTGATTTTATGTTTAACGACTCTTACTACATACTTATTGGTAGATAGACTTAGAATTAGTTAAGGCTAATAAAGGAGGTTTTATTAAGGGATAGAATTAGAAAACTATCTAAGAGTTGTAAACTTCACTACTAAAGCTACGAGGCTCTGCTACTTAAATAGCAGAGCCTCATAATAGAGTAAGCTTTAGGCTCTCGATTAACTTAAGTTGATCGCCTATTGTTTCATATTAGCGCCACATTTACCCTCGCCGCATTTGCCTTCTTTTGTGCCTTTAGCACTGTCATCAGCTTTAGCAGCTGCGCCGCAGTTACCTTGTGCAGCTTTCATTTCTTCGGCATCTAGCACACCGTCGCTATTTTTATCTTTTGCAGCAAAGATTTTTTCATGGGCAGCCATGAACTCTTCTTTAGTAATTTTACCATCTTTGTCAGTATCCATCATTGACATACCGCACTTGCCTTCACCACATTTACCTTCCATCCCTTTTGCTCCGTCTAGACCTTGAATACCAGGCTGCTGTTGATAGCCACTATCTAATTGATTCATTTCAAATGGATTAGCGACTGCAGTACTTGCTATCATTGAACCCGCTAAAGCTGTTGCACCAATTGCTAATGTAAATGTATTCTTATTTAATTTTTGAGACATAATTATATACTTCCTTTG
>JALWYT010000232.1 GCA_026992705.1 Thiotrichaceae bacterium | reverse complement strand
GCTTATACAATATTGAATAACATGACAAAAAACGAAATAAAGAAGCAATTACCTGAACTGCAAAAATTTTTAAAAATTTATAATAATTTCGCATTAATATTTATTACCCTTGTGATGAGTAGCTACTTGCTTGCTTTATGGTTATGGCTAGAACAGCATATGATGCTATCCATCATATTTGCCAGTTCAGGGCTTTTCTTGTTTTATCTGATACATAATCGTCTTATCCAGATGACTTGCTATTATCTAAAACAAGACCCACATTACGAACGAATGATTCAATTTATTGAGAAAAATTCAATCAATAAATCAACTAAGGACTTTATCACGCAATTAGACAAAGCTATAAAAGTTATACAGCGTAATAATTAATATAGAAGCAGTATTAAATTAAATCATTATGATTATATGGAAAAAGATAGGTAATAGCTCCAATAGCTCCGAGAATGGACTGTTAATTACCTAGATTTACTCAAGTAAAGTGCTGATCGATAATATCAACTTAGGTAACAAGGATACTTAAAGCATTTGTCTGGATGTAAGGAAAGCTTATATATCCTTAGTTCGGGTACTCAAAATAACCTTCCTTGAAGGATATGGAGTAAAAGCGGTCAAATCTTCAAAAATTCTAGTACAAGAAGCAAAAAAAGGAACCATAAAAGTCCCTTTTTTATTTTAATAACAAATGATTAAGTTCAATTATTTAATCTGTGACATAACCTCACTAGCGAAATCTTCTTGCTTTTTCTCAATACCTTCGCCAACTTCAAGGCGTACAAAGCTAACAACTTCAGCACCTGCTGATTTTAGTAGTTTGCCAACGCTTCGATCTGGATCTTTGACGAAAGGCTGACCAAGCAGTGTGATTTCACCTAAGTATTTGCGAATTCGACCTTCAATCATTTTTTCGATGATGTTGTCAGGCTTGCCGCTTTCTTTGGCTTGAGCCACAAGGATTTCTTTTTCCTTTGCGAGCGTATCCGCTGGGACATCTTCTTCTGCTATGCACATAGGCTTTGATGCTGCGATGTGCATGGCGATGTCTTTGCCTAGTGTTTCATCGCCACCTTTTAGTGCAACGATAACACCGATTTTTACACCGTGCATATAAGATGCCATTGGCTCATCAGAGCTAACGAGAGAGAAACGGCGGACTTTCATATTTTCGCCAATCTTTGCAACTAAGTTTGTGCGAGTTTCTTCAACAGTTGAACCATCTTCTAGTGTTAATGCAGATAGTGCTTCAATGTCAGCAGGTTTGTTTGCTAATGCTGCTTGAGCGACTTGATCACAGAAAGAGCTGAAATTTTCATCTTTTGCGACAAAATCTGTTTCGCAGTTGACTTCTACGATTGCAGCTTCTTTGCCATCATCAGACATGGCAATAACAACTTTACCATCAGCTGCCGTGCGACCTGACTTTTTGTCTGCTTTTGCAGCACCTGATTTACGCATATTCTCAATAGCGAGTTCCATATCGCCATCAGTTTCAACTAATGCTCTTTTACATTCCATCATGCCCGCACCTGTGCGTTCACGAAGTTCTTTTACCATTGCAGCAGTAATTGCCATTGCTACTACTCCTTATATTATAAAGTTTTAAGTATGACCGAATCGATATGGGCGATTCAGGGAGTGAAAAATAGCCCACCTTAATTAGTATTGATGTGGATGGTGTGCTAGCTTGATATAAAAAATTAAGCGACTTCTGTTTCAGCTTTTTTCTCTTCTACTGGAGCTGCTTCTTTAGGCTTTTCAACTTTTGGAGCCGCTGTTTGAGTCATTTCTGCTGAACTTGATGCAGCCGCTAAATGACCTTCGCTAATCGCATCTGCTACGGCAGAGGTATAAAGCTGGATTGCACGAATTGCATCATCATTACCAGGGATAACATAATCAACACCATCAAGAGAGTTGTTTGTATCAACGATACCGATAACGGGAATACCAAGCTTGTTGGCTTCTTTGACTGCAATATTTTCATAACCGACATCAATGATGAAGATTGCATCAGGAATGCCTCGCATGTTTTTGATACCGCCTAAGCTTTTTTCTAGCTTGATGCGTTCACGATCCATCATCAATGCTTCTTTTTTACTAAAACGCTCGATAGTTCCGTCTTCCATCATTTTTTCAAGGTCTTTCAAACGTAGAATAGATTTTTTGATAGTCTGGAAGTTAGTCAACATTCCACCTAGCCAGCGGTGGTCAACGTAAGGCATTTTACAACTAATGGCCGCTTCACGAATAGCTTCACTGGCTGAACGCTTAGTGCCAACGAATAGGATTTTTTTGCCTTTTGCGGCAAGTTTACCGATAAAATTCATCGCATCATTAAACATAGGTAGTGTTTTTTCTAAGTTAATGATGTGAATTTTGTTTCTTGCACCAAAAATATAAGGTGCCATTTTAGGGTTCCAGTAGCGAGTTTGGTGTCCGAAATGAACCCCCGCTTCTAGCATTTGACGCATTGTTACTTTAGGCATAAATAATTTCCTCTTGGGTTGTGCCTCCATATATCCCAATTAACAACTTTTTCAGCAAAAGCACCCTGTTAATTGTGTCGATATATGTGTGAATTTTTGATTTCAAAACCTAAATCCATAATTTCAATACAGATTCAGGTTTAATAACCTGTAAATCAAAATTTAATTTGCGAAAATCGCGGCGGCTTTATACCATGTTTGCTTCAAAAAAACTACTGAATCAAGGAAACACATGGCAATTAATATCAAAACGCCAGAAGAAATTGAAAAAATGCGTATCGCAGGGCGTTTAGCCGCTGATGTATTAGTGATGATAGAGCCGTATGTAAAGGCGGGCGTAACGACCAATGAATTGGATCAAATCTGTCATGATTATATCGTTAATGAACAAGGAGCAACCCCCGCACCGTTAAATTATCACGGTTTTCCTAAATCAATTTGCACCTCAGTCAATGCTCAGGTTTGTCATGGAATCCCCAGTGAAAAGCGTTTAAAGAAAGGCGATATTATCAATATTGACATTACCGTCATCAAAGATGGCTATCACGGTGATACCAGCAAAATGTTTATGGTCGGTAAGCCGACTGTTGTGGGCAAGCGTATTTGCGGCATTGCCCAAACCGCGTTGTATAAAGGAATTAAAATGGTGAAACCGGGGGCACACTTCGGTGATATTGGTTTTACGATTCAAAAATTTGCTGAATCTAACCGCTGTTCTGTTGTGCGAGAATACTGCGGTCATGGCATTGGCAAAAAATTCCACGAAGAGCCACAGGTATTACACTACGGAAAGATGGGGACTAAAGAGATTTTAGAACCCGGGATGACTTTTACCATCGAGCCAATGATTAATGTTGGCAAACGCCATGTTAAACGTCTGCCTGATAAATGGACAGTCGTCACCAAAGACCATAAATTATCTGCTCAGTGGGAGCATACCATTTTAGTTACCGAAACCGGTTATGAAGTCTTAACCTTGAGAGAAGAAGAAGCAGGTTGGGAAGATAGAGTATAAGTGTGCTTAATATTATTCAGCCATTTGATGCAATATTACAGCAATCACCTAAAGATTTTTCCAGTATCAAGAATGCCTTAAAACAATCGAATGAAGCCCTGTATCAAGCTTATTTGCATGGTGAAATCATTACCGACTTATTAACAGCACGCTCTGATTTAATCGACTATTTGCTTAACTATTACTGGAAAAATTACCAATTAGACGCTGAAAAATTTGCGACATTACTTGCTGTTGGTGGCTATGGTCGTAGAGAAATGCACCCCGCATCCGATATTGATTTATTAATACTGCTAGCGGATGAACCAAGCGATGAATGCAAACAACGCCTATCTGATTTTATCACCATACTTTGGGATATTGGACTAGATATTGGGCATAGCGTTAGAACGCTTGATGAATGTTTGGATGAAGCCAAAGCTGATTTAACAGTAATAACCAACCTAATAGAATCCCGTTTTCTTGCGGGGAATAATGAGCTATTTCAGCAGCTACAAAACTGTATTTCAGCGGATAAAATTTGGAGCAGCCAAGAATTTTTACAAGCCAAACTTGAAGAGCAAGTTTCTCGCTATCAAAAATACGGCAAAACCGCCTACCGTGTTGAACCCAATTTAAAAGAAGGTCCAGGCGGCTTGCGTGATATTCAAGTGATTGTTTGGATAATACAGCGACACTATGGCGTATTCTCGTTTGAAGAAATTAAAAATCACGATTTTTTAAGCGAAGACGAATATAACGAACTGGTGGATAGCCGCGATTTTTTATGGGAAATCCGCTTTGTTTTGCATCATTTAAGCCAACGCAAAGAAGACCGTTTACTATTTCAACACCAACGCCAGCTCGCTAAAATCTTTGGTTTTGTTGATGATAGTGCCAATAAAGCGGTCGAAGAATTTATGATGTTATATTACCGAACAGTAACAAATTTAGACCGTTTAAATACATTACTATTAAACTTACTGAAAGAAAAAATACTTATTCCACAACATACACAACGCTGTATTATTAACGAATGGTATGAAGAAAAAAATGGCTTGATCGCCATCCGTGATAAAGACTTATTTGAAAAGCAGCCACACACTCTATTAGAAATCTTCCATATATTACAAATCACACCAGAAGCCACAGGAATTACGCCCAATACAGTACGAAGCATCCGCCAAAATTTACATCGTATTGATGATGATTTTCGGGAAAACGATGACTGCAAGCGTATTTTTATTGAAATCATGCGACAGCAACAAGGCGTAACCCTCGCCATTAAACACATGAACCAATACGGCGTACTTGCTGCTTATTTGCCTGCATTCCAAGGCATTGTTGGGCGGATGCAATTTGATTTGTACCACGC
>JALWYT010000231.1 GCA_026992705.1 Thiotrichaceae bacterium | reverse complement strand
TATTTATTATTAATTAGTGCTCTGTTATTTACTGTATTAATGTTATATATATATTTTCTGCTATACAAATGAACATTATTAAAATCAAGTGATAGTTGTTTCAGTAAACTACAATGTAAAAGGTAAGTTGTCTATGAATACCGATAAGTGGTAGTTGTATGAGTTTTATCATGTCTCCTTTCCTGTTTGTTGGGTAACAGTGTATCTTCAATCATGATTAGATTAACTACTGTTAGATGTTTATAAGTATCTACTAATAATTAATTATATATAAAAATAGTAGTAGTAATAAGCTTGGACTTTTCTGTGTATATTATGATTTAAGCATGGTTTCTTAATTACTTAATGATAAATTTGTCGGAAGATATCTTATTTATAATTATGTAGTATCTTGTGTATATCCTGTGGATAATCTTGATACGTATTTTTATCCACAATTTATACTTCTTTTATACAGGTTTTATTCACAGTTTTTCCTATTCCTATGTAACAACGCTACTTGGATGTAGTAATTTGTATGGAAGATAATTAATCACTCATTACTTTTATCGTCTATTATGTAAGTATCACTTTCCTATTTTTTTATTTTGCCTAAATCCTTGATATACTCGCTGGTTTTATTTAACGGCTAACTACTTAATGTAAGGTGGTAAGGCTGGTAAGTAATTGATTATTCAGGACGCTGTGAATACATCCATGTAAGCTCTTAGCCAGTATCCTTTCTGCCTAAGCCTGAATAATCAATCACTTACCAGCTTCTATAGAAATTACATTGAGTCGTTACTTTTATGGTTGGAATTGCTTATGTCTCAAGCATTAATTGGCGTAGTAATGGGAAGCAATAGTGACTGGTCGGTGATGCAGAATGCCGTCGCACAGCTAGAAGCTTTTGCTGTACCGCATGAATATCGAGTGGTATCTGCCCATCGGACTCCAGACTTATTATTTGAGTACGCAGAAACTGCACGGCAGCGGGGTTTAAAATGTATTATTGCAGGTGCGGGTGGAGCCGCTCATCTGCCCGGTATGTTGGCAGCGAAAACGACCTTGCCCGTCTTAGGTGTGCCAGTAAACTCTCGCTATCTAAAAGGTGTTGATTCCTTGCACTCGATTGTACAAATGCCCAAAGGTGTGCCAGTGGCGACTTTTGCGATTGGAGAAGCAGGTGCTGCCAATGCAGCTTTATTTGCCATTGCCATGTTAGCTAATGAAGATAAAGCCCTTGCCGACAAGCTAAACGAGTTCCGTGAAAATCAGCGTCAAGCTGCCATGAATATGGCATTGCCTCCAGAGTCCTAAAAATGACAGACGTATTATTACCCAGTGCCACCTTAGGAATGCTCGGTGGCGGTCAATTAGGGCAAATGTTTGCCTTATCTGCTCGTGTATTGGGTTATCAAGTCATTGTATTAGAACCCGATCCACATAGCCCCGCAGGGCAGATTGCTGATCAACATATCCAAGCAGCCTATGATGATGAAGCTGCCTTAAAGCAATTTGCGGCACAATGCGACGTTATTACCACCGAGTTTGAAAATATTCCTGCTCATGTATTAAATCTACTTGCAGAATCCTGCCCTGTACGCCCCAGTGCTTTTGCAGTTGAAAAGGCTCAAGATCGCATGGTCGAAAAAGCCTTTATTCAATCCTGTAATTTACTGCCTGTACCCTATGCAGACATTCATTCAGAAGCCGATTTAGCAACGGCTCTTAAAACGGTACAGCTTCCTGCCATCTTAAAAACCGCTCGTTTTGGCTATGATGGCAAAGGGCAAATTGTTATTCATAATGAAGAAGAGCTAAATGCAGCCTTTAAGTCATTGGGAAAAGTTGCTTGTGTGCTAGAGCAGCAAATTGATCTTGCATTAGAAATTTCAGTGGTATTGGCCCGCAATGCGGCAGGTGAATCACAATGCTTCCCTGTTGCCGAGAATATCCATAAAAACGGCATTCTCTACCAAAGCATTGTTCCTGCTCGTGTTGATGCCAATATTGCCGAAGCTGCCCAAGTTGCCGCTCAACGCATTGCGGATAAATTGGATTATATTGGGGTGATGGCAGTTGAGTTTTTTGTCACCAAGCAAGGGGCTTTATTGGTCAACGAAATTGCTCCACGCACCCACAATAGCGGACACTATACCCAAGATGCCTGTGTAACATCCCAATTTGAACAGCAGCTACGCATGATTTGTAATCTTCCCTTTGGTGATACGCGATTGCTTAGCCCCGTCGTTATGACGAATTTGCTCGGCGATGTATGGGGGGATAGCCAACCGAATTGGGATATTTTGCTTGCAGATAGCAATAGCAAACTCCATTTATACGGCAAAAAAGAAGCTCGCATAGCCCGCAAAATGGGGCATTTTAATACCCTAGCGGATGATGTTGAACAAGCCAAACAAAAGGCAGATGCTATTATGCAGGGCTTAACACCATGCTAGATCGCCAACAAATTGACAATTACCGCAAAGACATACAATTTAGTGAAACACTTTGCGGTCATAAGCTACAATTCCACAGTACATGGGGAATATTTTCCCCACGTGAAATTGACGAAGGAACCCGTTTATTACTTAAACATATCAAAGTCAATCCTGATGATGATTGCTTTGATCTAGGCTGCGGCTACGGTCCAATTGGCTTAACACTAGCAAAACTCGCACCACAAGGGCAAACCCTCATGGTGGACAAAGATTTTATGGCGGTTGAATACAGTAATCACAATGCCAAACTTAACCAAATCGACAATGCACAGGCACAGCTCAGCAACGCCTTCCAGCATATCGACGCAAAACGGCAATTTGATTTAATCGTATCCAACGTCCCCGCAAAAGTCGGCAAAGAAATGATGAGTATTATGCTATATGATGCCTACCAACGGCTAAAACCCAATGGACGCATCTACCTCGTCACCATCAACGGACTACGCCAATACATCAAACGCAGCCTACAAGAAGGATTTGGCAACTACAAAAAAGTCAAACAAGGAAAAAACTATACCGTTGCATTGGCTTATAAATAAAAGAGCTACTGAACGTATAGGCGACAAAACCCTGCTAGATATGAAAAAAACACACCGTAACCATGTTAAAAATATACAACAGCCTCAGTAACAAAAAAGAAACTTTCACCCCCATCGAAGCAGGAAAAATCCGCATGTATGTCTGCGGAATGACAGTTTACGACTACTGTCACCTTGGTCATGCCCGTGTCATGATTGCCTTTGATGTGGTTTATCGCTATCTCAGCTCAATTGGCTATGATGTCACCTATGTTCGCAATATCACCGATATTGATGACAAAATCATCGCTCGATCCAATGAAAACGCAGAACCCTTTTTAGATTTGGTTGAACGCTTTATTGCTGCCATGCACGAAGACGAAAAAGCCCTTGGCGTAAAAGCTCCTACTCATGAACCGCGTGCCACACAGAATATGCCTGCAATTATAAACATGATTAGCACCTTGATTGACAAAGGCTATGCCTATCAAGGCGAAACAGGCGATGTATATTACGATGTTTCCCAATTTACAGACTATGGCAAGCTGTCGGGCAGAAATACCGATGATTTACGCTCAGGTGAACGCATCGCTGTCAATGACGACAAACAAGACCCACTCGACTTTGTACTATGGAAAATGGCAAAGCTTGATGAACCTGCATGGGATTCCCCTTGGGGCAAAGGTCGCCCGGGGTGGCATATCGAATGTTCTGCCATGTCCACCAGCCTGCTTGGCAATCACTTTGATATTCACGGCGGAGGGCATGATTTACAATTCCCACACCATGAAAATGAAATCGCCCAAAGTGAAGCCTGCACAGGTGAAACATTTGCAAATTACTGGATGCACAACGGCTTTATTCGCATTGATGAAGAAAAAATGTCTAAATCCCTCGGCAATTTTTTCACTATTCGAGAAGTGCTTGAAAAATACAAAGCGGAAGAAATTCGCTACTTTATGCTCACCAGCCAATACCGTAGCCCACTAAACTACAGCGACAAACAACTCGATAGTGCCAGAGCCTCATTAAATCGCCTTTATACCGCAATTCGCGGTGTTGCAGACAGTGACACACCAGCAGAGCTACCCGAATACAGCCAGCGTTACCACAACGCCATGCAAGATGACTTTAATACGCCAGAAGCTTTAGCCGTGTTATTTGATCTAGCGAAAGAAATCAACCAAAGCAAACAAGCGGGTGATGATAGCAAAGCTGCCCAAATCACTGCATTATTAAAACAACTCGCTGAACCGCTAGGTTTATTAAACCAAGACCCTGAAGATTGGTTTAAATCCAGCGATAGCAGTGATGATGGCTTAAGTGATGATGATATCGAGCAATTAATCAGCCAACGTAAACAAGCCAGAGAAGATAAAAACTGGGCAGAGGCTGACCGTATCCGTGATTTACTCAAGCAACATCAAATTATTATTGAAGATGGAGCTGGTGGCACAACATGGCGGAGAGGTTGATAATCCGATAGACAATACCCACTCCTTAAGTAGTAGGTATCATTTAGCTCAAAGTGTATAAATTATTTATAGTTTTTGTATTAATCGATCGGTAACGTGATTACAAAACTTGCTCCACCGTGTTTATTATTTTGTGCAATAATACTGCCAGAGTGTTCTTCAACAATTTTTTTGACAATGGCTAATCCTAAGCCCGTGCCTTTATTTTTGTTAGTAATGTAAGGTTCAAAGATCTGAGGTAGTAGTGTTTCGTCAATACCTCGTCCATTATCCGTGATGGTGAGAATAACTTGGTTGTTGTCTTGTTTGCTGCTAAGGCAAACACAATTATTTTCTTTTTCAGGTAGTGCTTCTAGGGCATTTTTAACGAGATTGACTAACAGTTGTCTAAAACGATTTGT
>JALWYT010000230.1 GCA_026992705.1 Thiotrichaceae bacterium | reverse complement strand
TATAAACTATCAACACTTATTACTTAACAGTATTGGATTGTTATTATTTATAATAATATATAAAAAAAACTTATTAATTAAAATACTTATCATTGAACTTTGCATGTTAAGCAGTGGAATAGCTATTGGGTTATATTATTTGAGTACAACTATTTTTCTTTATGCAGGTTTATCGGGAGTACTATATGGTCTATTTACACTTTACTCAACTAAAGCAATTAAGCTTCGAGACTATCTGCTTGGATATTTTGTATTTTTTATCATTAGCTTCAAAATTATTTGGTCATATATTGAGTTGATCAACATCAATAATCTTACGCTAATTCAAGCACCTATTGCAAATGACGCTCATTTATATGGCTATATCACAGCAATCATTATCACAAGCATAAAGAAACTTCTCAATGACAGAAAAATTATTTAATTAACTATTATAAACAGAATCTGAAAGGCTGCTCATTATGTTAAGTAATTACATATTTACTACATTATGTTTAATTTGTGATGGTATAAGCCTTAAACATTTGCCGATATGTCAAGCTTGCTTGGATGAGCTTCCGAAAAATTTACACCCTTGTCAGCAATGTGGAGTAAAAATTGAAACAAAAACATTAAAAATATGTGGAAAATGTCAGCATACACCACCGCAATACGATACAACAATTGCACCCTATTATTATGAACATGCTATTAAGCATCTCATTATTGAGCTTAAATATTATAAAAAGCTCCATAATGTAAATTTACTTGGCAAGCTTCTTGCTCAACATATCACAAAACAACAGCTGCCTGAATACTTAATCCCTATACCTATACACCGTAAACGACTAAGTAAACGAGGATTTAATCAATCCATGGAGCTATGCCGTGTTTTATCAAAAGAACTTGATATTCCTATATTGCCAAATGCTATTCTTAAAAAGAAAATCACTAAAGCTCAGGCAAGTCTCACTGCTAAACAACGTAAACAAAATTTAAAAAATAGTTTTGCAATTAATCAAGACATTAAAGCTCAACATATTGCTATTATTGATGATGTCATGACAACAGGGACAACCATGAATGAAATGGCAAGATTATTAAAAAAAGCAGGAATCAAACAAATAGAAGCATGGGTATGTGCAAGAACACACAAAAAATTTAACTAAAATGGAGCCGTTATTTACAACAATACAGGTTATAACTTTGCAGTGCCATAAGCAAAGACTCCAATTTAATTAAATATTATTTAGAATCACGCTCTTTGGGTAACCTTAGGCGTTGACCTGGGTGAATCTCGTATTTAGGTGCTTTTAAGTTATTAAGACGAATAATATCTTTCCAATATGCACCAGTAATTCTCATCACTTGGAATACAGTATCCTTAGGTTGTACTATATAGTAATCACCACCATCCCAGTCACTAGAACTTGATTGATATTTTGAGCTGTAATCGTTACCCTCTGATGAGGTATCACGATCATCATAGTACCCTGTTGTATCTCGACTGTTTTGATCACGTCCATAGTCACTACCATATTCCCTATTATATGGATCACGACTGCGACTATCATAACCACCATAATCATAACGACTACCCGTATCTCGTCGCCCACCAAATTCACTATCATAATAACCACTATCTCGCCCTGAGCTACCATAACCATAATCATAATCAGAATATGGTGCAGTATAACTACCACTAGAAGATGAACCTATAGCTGTACCCATTGGTCCTCCGCTATGAGAGTGCCGGATACCTTCCGTTGGTAACGGATGTGAATGTATGGTACCACCATGACTGTGTTTAACTCCTGTGGTATTTGTATTATTAGGCTTATTAGATCCACCTGTTGAAGTTGTAATCCCTCCACCTTGTCTATGAGTATGATGAATACCTGAAGATGGTAAAGGGTGAGTATGCACAATACCATTATGAGAATGAGTGACTCCTTTACCAGAATTATTATCCTTAGCCCAAGGTGCTGGGGCAGTCGAACACCCAGCTGCTACAAAGGCTACAAAGGAAGTAGCAATCAGTAGTTTAAGTTTGTTTGTCATAGAATAATCACCTTATATATTTTGGAAGCTCTAATTTGAATTAGTCGTAATGTAAATGTAGGGCAACAGTACCGACTAAATAGATTAAATCTAGTATAGACTAGCTCAATATAAAAAATAGCTATTAAGTGAGATATAGTAAATATAAGACCTATGTTTAATCCATTAGTTTCATAAACCAACGTTGCCGTAACCCATAAGACTCTAGCGTTAAAGCATCAAGTACATCATTAAAACAGTTAATATGAATACAAAAAACCAACCTAAGTACTCTATATACTTTAAAATCAGAGGCTCCATTTTTTGACCTAAGTATGCAATCAAACCAGTAACCAGAAAAAATCGAGCACCTCGACCAATAAAGGAAGCAATAACAAATGGTATAAATGCCATCGCCAAAGCTCCAGCAGTAATGGTGAAAACTTTATAGGGAATAGGCGAAAACCCTGCAATAAAGACAACCCAGATTCCCCATTCGGCAAACCAACTTTTAGTTAATGCGATAGTCTCTTGATAACCCCAGCTATTAAGGTAAGGCATTAACCAATCAAACAGCCAAACCCCCAACATATAACCGAGTATACCACCGAATACAGACGCCATTGTTGCAAGCAACGCAAAATATTTCCAAGACTTAGGCTTTGCCAATGCCATAGGAACCAGCATAACATCAGGTGGTATAGGAAAAAATGAGGATTCTGCAAAACTCAAACCTGCTAAAAATTTAGGTGCATGTTGATGTGCGGACAGTGTCAGCACTTTTTCATAAAGTGGAGCAAATAATTTCATATATCAGTCATCATATTGTTTGCATAATATACTCCATTCATCTCACAGACAGGATGAAAAATAGCATGTATCACACTATTTATTAGAGATTTATTTTGTTACAAATGGTACAAATTGCACAGACTCATGCTTATCAATTCGATATTCATCTTCATCAAGTCGATAAATACACTGCAACTGTTGAGATTGATTTTGCCCACCTACAGGAATAACCATCACCCCACCAATTTTAAGCTGCTGTAATAAAGTTTCTGGCACTTTTTCAGGGGCAGCTGTTGCAATAATCGCATCAAATGGAGTCTCTTGTGCCCAACCCCAGCTACCATCGCTTTGGTGAGCATAAATATTGCGATAACCAAGTTGATACAGCAAATCCCGTGCATTGCGATACAGTTCCGGGATTACCTCGACGGTATGTAATTTTTTCACCAATCCCCCCAAAACAGCCGCTTGATACCCCGACCCTGTGCCAACCTCCAAAACATTTTCAGGATTACTACCTTTTAATAGCAACTCTGTCATACGAGCCACAATATACGGCTGTGAAATCGTCTGCCCATGCCCAATTGGCAGTGCAGTATCCTCATAAGAACGGCTAGCTAAGGCTTCATCGACAAACAAATGACGCGGTACTCGCCGCATCACTGCCAGCACACCCTCATCCTGAATACCGCGATCTCGTAACCGCTGTATCAAACGATCTCTTGTGCGTTGTGAGGTCATACCCCGACCTTCGATATCTAATTTCTTTATCATTGTCTATTTCGATATGCTTTTAATCCAGCTTTGTGTTTTCTCAATGGCTTGATAACGTGTTAAATCAATATGAATGGGCGTAACGGAAATAAAACCCTGCTTTATCGCATAAAAATCCGTACCCTCACCTGCATCCTGTTCCTTACCCGGTGGTCCCACCCAATAAATATCCTCGCCGTGTGGGTCTTTGCTTTTGTAAACAGGTTCCGCTCGATGCCGACGACCTAAGCGAGTAACCTGCATACCCTTTATTTTATTCCAAGGCAAATCAGGCACATTAATATTTAAAATCATATTTGCATTATCAGGGTAGCTATCAATCTGCTCCAAAATCAATATAACCGCTTGTACTGCCGATGCAAAATGCTGTGGCTGAAAGGATGTAGAAGAAACCGCCAACGCAGGATAGCCAAGAAAACGCCCCTCCATCGCTGCCGCAACTGTCCCTGAATACAGCACATCATCACCCAAATTTGCCCCAGCATTAATGCCTGATATAACAATATCTGGCTCCTTATCATAAAGAGCGGTTAAACCTAAATGCACAGAATCGGTTGGCGTTCCATTCACACTATAGATATTATCACCATGATGTGTTAATCGTAATGGTGATTCTAAAGTCAATGAATTGCTTGCCCCGCTACGATTTCTATCGGGTGCAACCACCGTAACATTGGCTTGCTTGAGCAAAGACTCTCTAAGCAAATTAATGCCTTGAGCAAGATAACCATCATCATTGCTAAGTAATATATTCATAAAGAAGGTATGCAGAAAAATGAGTGCTAATAATGACCACAAGCTCGAAGACGATGCAAGTGATTTCTTAAAACTTATGCAAGAAGCTGGTGTGACACCGCTTAAACACGACAAAGTAACGCATCACAACACCCCCAAAAAAAGCAACGTAAAAACAAGTGTTTCCGCCCAGCCTACAAAAAAGCCAGATCCATTTTCAGACGAATGCGAACTTGAAGAACTGCTCGCAGGCGATGATGTACTCAGCTATCGCACACATGGTATTCAAAAAAGTACCTTCAGAAGATTCCGCAACGGTCGCTTTCCCATCGTCGATGAACTCGACTTACACGGCTTAAACAGCCAACAAGCACGCCACCTACTACTCGATTTTTTAGACCATACCCTAACAGGTAAAAACCACTGCGTCCGCATTATTCACGGCAAAGGACATCGCTCAACCGACAACAAAGCCATCTTAAAAACCAAAGTCAACCACTGGCTAAAAGAACACCAACGGGTACTCGCCTTTCACTCCTGCACTCAAACGGATGGTGGGACGGGGGCGGTTTATGTGTTATTAAAAAAT
>JALWYT010000229.1 GCA_026992705.1 Thiotrichaceae bacterium | reverse complement strand
CTTTCTGGCATGTTGCTAGCAGGCTTTGCCTTAATTGGTGTGATTGTGCTGGCTGTGATTTATGACCAAACAAGCGATAGAATCAAAGAAAATCAGCATCAAGCCCTGTTAAAACAACTCACAGAAATTGTTCCAATAGAACGATTTGAAAATATCCACGAAAAAACCGCCGTCAAGCTCCCTGTGGGAACATTCGGTATGAAAGACGAAGCCATTGTCTATTTAGTTAAAAAAGCCAATCAGCCCGAAGCAGCGATTTTCAATGTCACCACAATGAAAGGTTATGGCGGAGCAATTCAATTATTAGTGGGTATTAACAAAGATCAAACCATCAGCGGCTTGCGGGTCATTAGCCACAAAGAAACCCCCGGCTTAGGTGATAAAGTCGAACTAGGCAAAACCAACTGGGTGTTGAGCTTTAACGGAAAATCACTGGATAATCCATCCACATCCCATTGGGCAGTTAAAAAAGATGGCGGTGAATTTGATCAATTTACTGGAGCCACAATTACTCCCAGAGCGGTAGTTGGAATGGTTAAACAAGTGTTACTCTGGTCACAACAGCATTTTGATGAGCTGTTTACAGGGAAATATGAAGCGGTAAAAGAAACTCAATAAAACACACACTGCAACATTGTTAATTTTAGGCTTACAAGCGTTGAAAGGCATAATGACTTGGGTACAAAACCATACATAATTTTGTAGGACAAAACCATGCTAAACGTAGATTATAAAAAGATTATCAAAGACGGCTTATGGAATAATAACCCCGCTCTTATCCAAATGCTGGGTTTGTGTCCACTAATGGCAGTCACCACCAATATCACCAATGGCTTTGGCTTAGGCATGGCGACACTTATCACCCTAGTTTCATCAAATTTCGCCATATCATTAGTGCGTGACTATATTCTCCCTGAAATCAGAATCCCTGTATTTGTATTAATCATCGCCTCCAATGTAACCGTCATCGAATTATTAATGCGAGCATTTTTCTATGATTTATACGGGGTACTGGGTATTTTTATTCCGCTAATTGTCACCAACTGCATTATTATCGGACGAGCAGAAGCCTTTGCCTCCAGAAATAATGTTATTTCCTCATGGCTAGATGGCGTAATGATGGGCTTAGGTTTTATGCTAGTGCTCGTTATTCTAGGCGGCATACGAGAACTCATCTCCCAAGGTACACTCTTTGATCACGCTCACCTAATGTTCGGCGACATCGCCAAAAACTGGACAATCCACCTCGCAGATAACTACAAAGGCTTTTTATTCGCCGCCCTCCCTCCCGGTGCATTTATGGGTTTAGCATTTATTCTCGCATTTAAAAACTATATTGATCAGAGGTGGGAAGAGAAAATAAAGTTTAGAAACACATCGAGCCTTATATCATAAGACTTGAGTCTGTGATTAGCGTCATTCTCTCAAATAAGGTCTAAAATTCCAACTTTTAACAATTTTGCTATTATCTCTCACATGATTTTACAAACCAACAACATTTCTTGCCGACGGGGTGAATGTTTATTATTTGAAAATTTAAGCTTTCAGCTGCACTCAGGTGAGTTGCTGTTAATTGAAGGGCGTAATGGTTGTGGGAAGACGACTTTGTTACGCACTTTGGCGATGTTGCGACAGCCTGATGCGGGGCAGATTACATGGGATGGTGAGCCGATTGAAAAGCTGGCGGAGTTGTATCGGCAGCATTTGACGTGGATGGGGCATCATAATGCTCTTAAGGCGGATTTAACGGCGTTGGAGAATTTGCGGGTGGCGACACGCTTGCATAATTTGCAGTGCCGCGATGATGATCTGTGGGCAGCTTTGGAGGAGATTGGCTTATATGGCTATGAGGATTTGCCAACACGAGTGTTATCACAGGGGCAGAAGCGGCGGGCGGCTTTGGCGTTTTTATTATTGACGAAGGCGAAGCTTTGGGTGCTGGATGAGCCTTTTTCTGCCTTGGATGTTAAGGCGGTGGATTATTTACAGCGTATTATCCGCAAGCATATTGATAATCAGGGTATGGTGATTTTGACGACACATCAGGAAGTTGAGTTAATGTCAGATCAGATTAAACGCCTGCAATTGGATGCTTGATATGTTGAACGTGTTTAGAACCATTCTTGTCCGTGATTTGATGCTCGCCATGCGACGCAAAACGGATATTTTAAGTACCTTGTTCTTTTTTATTATTGTTATCAGTCTGTTCCCTTTGGGTGTGGGGGTTGATAAGAATATGCTGATCAAAATCGCCCCAGGTATTGCGTGGGTTGCGGCTTTATTGGCTTCTATGTTGGCGTTGGAGCGGTTGTTTTCTAGTGATTATGAGGATGGTACGCTGGAACAAATGTTAATTGCTCCACAGCCTTTATCGGTTATTGTATTGGCGAAGGTTGTTGCTCATTGGTTATTAACAGGTTTGCCCTTGGTGTTGATTGTGCCGTTGGTGGGCTTGCAATATCATTTGTCGAATGATGCGGTATTGGTGATGATGCTTGCTCTTTTATTAGGCACTCCCATTTTAAGTTTGTTGGGTGCGATTGGTGCGGCGTTGACGCTAGGTGTGCGAGGTGGAGGAATTTTAATCTCACTGTTGATTTTGCCCTTGTATATTCCCGTTTTAGTGTATGGTTCAGGTGCAGTATCTGCCAGCATGATGGCAGGTGAATCGCAGGCTTATTTGCTTTTATTGGGAGCTTTTTTAATACTAACCCTGTTATTTAGCCCGTTGGCGACGGCTGTGGCATTGCGAATATCATCAGAATAGGCATTTCTATGCTATTGCATCATGGCAAGACACCCAGTAAATTTATTAATTTAGCTTTCTGTAGCAAAATCTCCATCTATATTCTAATTAAGCTACACTTACTGTAATGATAAATGAAAATAAACTGAGCATTAATTTATGGAGAAAATTATAATCTCTTTATTAATAAGCCTAACCACATCAGTTAGCTATGCCGCACTGGATTTAAGTTTGCCTGATATGAATTTGCCCGATATAGGTGATCCTTCTAGTAGTATTATGAGCTATCAAGAGGAGCAAGACTTAGGCAAGAAACTTTATCGTCAGTTACGCAAGAATCAACCTGTAATTGATGACCCTGAATTAAGTGCTTGGATACGTTCATTAGGTAATCGCCTTGTTTCACGAGCTTCAGGAACACGTGGTAATTTTTATTTTTTGATTATTGATAAACCCAGTGTTAACGCTTTTGCCATGCCAGGTGGTGTAATTGCTATACATACGGGATTAATTTTAAATACTGACTCTGAAAGCGAATTAGCCGCTGTTTTATCCCACGAAATTGCTCATATTACTCAGCGACATATTGCTCGTATGTTTATGAAAAGCAAGGGAAGTGCTTGGAAAACAGGTTTAGGAATCTTAGCAGGAGTTGCTGCTGCTAGGCAAAATCCTGAACTCGGGCAAGCTGCTATTACTGCCTCCATTGCCTCACAAATACAAAAACAATTAAACTTTAGCCGAGAAGCTGAAACAGAAGCCGACCGTGTTGGTATGAGAATCTTAGCTGCTGCTGGCTTTAACCCCGAAGGTATGCCAAGATTTTTAAATAAATTAAAACACTCACCTAATGCCTATCAAAATGTTACTGAGTTCTTACGCTCCCACCCTTTATCAATTAATCGAGTGAGTGATATGCAAGCAATGGCAAAGAAATATGGCAAACGTCCATATAAAGATGATAGCGATTACCTTTATGCAAAAGCAAAACTACAAGCCATTTCTCGTACACATTTACGAGCAAGAGGCTTAGATAATCAATATATCAAGGACTATGCTCAAGCTTGGCAGAGTAATAAAAGAGGGAAATTTAACAATACTTTACAGTTACTAGGTAATTCCAGTACTAAGCCTACAGAGGCTATCGCTATTGCAACCGCGTTCAATGGCTTGCGTAAATATGAACAAAGTATTTATCTGTTAGAACCTATGGTAAAAAACTTCCCTGATCAGGAAGCACTAATTATTCCTTTAGCTAATGCGTATTTAGCAACAGGAAAAAACATGAAAGCATGGCAATTAATACGTCAAAGTTATATATCTGAACAAAGTAGCCTTACTTTTTTAGATATACGAAAAGAAGCTGCTCAAGCATCAGGAAATACGACTGAAGCATTAATTTCAACAGCAGAACGTTATATACGTCTTAGCGAATACAAACAAGCTCAGTCATTACTACTACAAGCAACACGTGGTGGTTCGATGATGATAGGTACAAATATGGTTAAATTGCAAAGCTTATTGAATCAAGTAAATCAAGAGTTAAAAGCTAATAAGCAAAAAAATAATTTTTAACTGTTGTTTAAGCAGTATTATTTATCCTTACCTACTATCTTATTAAAGAAATAAGCCCTATTGATCATTAGGACAAGCACCACCAGGTATATAAGCGATTACTTTAGGATCGCTACATGCAGTACAAGCATTTGAGTATGTAACATCATCTATTGAAGGGCATGGTGTAGTGACACAGCGAATACCATTATCTTTTTTTGCACAAACAGGACGAAATTCTCGTGTGCATACCTCTGGTCTAGGATCCTCACATTTTACTCGTTCATCAACAGCAGAGCTATTTGTATTACCATTAGTTGGTGGTACTTGAGTTGTTGATGTTTCTTGACAGGCAATTAACCCAAATGTAATAAAAAACAGAGCAAGAGTTATCGATAATTTCATTTTTTTATCCTTTAGTCAGTATTTGTATATAGCAGATAATAAGCAACAATCACGCAGCTATCCTCATTACTTCAGAAGCTTCAATATTTTCAAGTAAATAAAATGCTGAAATTTTTTGTTTAATTAGTTTGATATTTTCATACTTAACAATCCCAATACCTTGACACGTTCCTGCGATAATATTAGTAATTTTTCCATATTGAAG
>JALWYT010000228.1 GCA_026992705.1 Thiotrichaceae bacterium | reverse complement strand
CCCTAACTCTTTTTCTAAGTTGAATAAATTAATTTTTAAAATACTCAGTGGAGTTTTTAATTCATGTGCAGCATCAGAAGCAAAGTTTTTTTCACGTTCAAAAGATAAGGCTAAACGACGTAATAATCGATTTGTTGCTTTAATAACATGATCAACTTCCACAAAAGAGTGTTTAATTGATAAAGGTGATAAATCTTTTTCTTGTTTATTTTTTAATGCTTTTGATAATTGATCGAGTGGTTTAAGTGCATAACCGACAACAAACCAGATTAAAATTGCTGAAAGAGGTAAAGTAATAATAATAGGACCAAGTGATTTTAATATAGTCTTTTCGGCTAAATCAAAACGAATATCTTCTCTTTCAGCAACAATAACCCAAACATCTTTTTTCTTATTTAAGTAGACGTAGCTTCGCCAACGATGATTATCGAAATTTAATTTGCCAAACCCTCTTAATAAAGAAACTGTTTCTCGAAAAGCTTCAATATTTTTATCCCCATTACTACAAGGGATAATCTGAAAAGCGTATTTTTCTCCTATATGTACAATGTGTTTGTTATTAATTTCTTGTTCAGATAAAAGTTTAGCTAAATCCAATAATTTAGCATCCATTTGTTGTTGAATTTCATCGTAACTAGCTTGATAACCTTGTAAAACAGATAAAAATATCGTCAATACGATTATTGCTAATAATAATGTAATAAGGAATCGACGAATAGAAGTCATGCTTATTTGCTGTTTAAAAAACTCTTGATTTAAGTTAAGGACTAATCAGTATTTTCTTTAATAACATAGCCAACACCTCTGATTGTGGTAATAAAGCTAGGGGGGAGTTTTTTTCTAAGATTATGAACATGTACTTGAATAGAGTTACTGCTGATTTCATCTCCCCAACTATATAGTTTAGCTTCTAGACTATCGCGAGACTGAACACGCCCTTTATTTTCCATTAATGTTTGTAGCAACATATATTCTCGCCTTGATAGCTTAATCATTTCGCCATTACAACTTACCTGATGGCTGGCTGTATCTAAACAGACTTTGCCAATGACTATTTTACTATCGGTAGTAACTGCTGTAGAGCGTCGAGATAACATACGTAACCTAGCAAAGAGTTCAAGCATATCAAAAGGCTTGGTTAAATAATCATCTGCTCCTAGGTCCAATCCTTTTACCTTGTCTTCAACGGAATCCCTTGCAGTTAGTAATAATACGGGTAAATAAATATGCTGGGTTTTAATCCTTTTTAAAACTTCTAAGCCATTTATATCAGGTAAACCAATATCAAGAATAACAATATCTAGTTCATCAGTATCAACAACCAATAAAGCATCATGCCCAGTACTTACCCAGTTAACTACATATAATTCACCTTCTAGAGCCTTCTTTAATCCATTAGCAAGTGCTTTGTTATCTTCTACTAATAATATTTTCATATGTATTTGTTTATTTTTGAACAGAAGTCAGACAAGATAAAATATAAAAATTAAGAAAACATTATTTCTAGTCTTAATTTTTACTTAATTTATTTCTCCTATAGTGAATCGTAAATTTAATGTTTAAATTTAGCTAGGAGATAAATTAAATGTTTAAGGTAATTAATAAAACAATAACTTGTACTTTATTAATTGGCTTTTTTGGCTTGCTTATTTTCAGCACAGTATCTGCAAGTAATATAAACCAATTTAAACCGCTTGATCTTTCTGCTTACAAGGGAAAGGTAGTAATGGTTGATTTCTGGATCTCATGGTGTAAGGTTTGCCAAGAATCATTTCCGTGGTTAAATAAGATACAAAAGGAAAAGTCCTCTCAAGATTTAATCATTATTGGTATTAATGTTGATGAAGATCTTAATGATGCTAATAATTTTTTACACAAGTATCCTGCTAATTTTAAATTACTTTTTGATAGTGCTGGTCACTATGCAGAATATTACAAAATATTAGGTATGCTAACGACCCTAATTTTTAACCGCAACGGTCAATTGATACATCAGCATGTCGGTTTTAAAAGCAAAAAAATTGACGAATACGAACAATTAATTAATTTAGCTCTCACAAAATAATCGCTCTTTTTTGTGAGTTATCTCTTTAGTCAGAAAATTATCACTTTTATTAATTCTATTGAATGTGGTGATTTTCTGATTCTTTTTTCCAGCTTGAATATAAAGGGGTAAAATGATGTATAAAATGACTCCAATTCTCTTTGTAATCACTCTATTACTTAGTGGTTGTAACACAGCTACAGTTAAACCATGGGAGCGTGGCAATTTAGCACGACCAGAAATGGCTTTCAGCAATAGCGGTTTAATTGAGGCGATAGATGAACATATCTATTTTTCTAAAGAGGCAACCAGTGGTGGACGTTCTATTGCGGGAGGAGGTTGTGGATGTAATTAAAGGATAAAAATACACTAACTCTGGCAGCAAGTAGTTTAATGCTTACTACGGGTATTTCATCAGTATCTGCAGATGAATGGTCAAATGAAGTGTCTAGCTTTTACTATAGTGAACATTCAGGAGATGATGTCGACCGTATCAAAGATGTTAGTTTAAAATATAAAGGTATTGGTTCTTTTGATAGCGGAGATGAAGTTATTACATCTAATGCAAGTTTAGATACTTTGACTGGAGCATCACCAACAGGAACTGTTCCATCTGTAGGTACTGTACAAGTAATGACTTCGCCTTCTGGTGGTGCATTGATATCAAATCCTAATGGTATTGATTATGGTAACTTCAATGATACTCGTGTGGCGTTCTCAGCTAACCTGGATAAAGCTCTTAATGATAAATATTTGCGAGGTAATATAGGTATTTCGTTTTCAGAAGAAAAGGATTATCAACATAAAGGGATAACTGTAAGTTTATCAAAAGAACTAAATAATTGTAATACGACCCTTTCTTTAGGTTGAGCTTATTCATCAGATATTGTTAAACCTACCTCTGGTACACCAACACCATTAGCTTTACAAGGGTTTTCAGTGAATAATGGTAATCAAACTAAAAAAGAAAGTGGTGCTATTTTAGGTGTTACCCAAGCTTTATCTAAAGATACAATAATGCAAGTCAACTATGGTATTAGTCATCAAATAGGCTATTTAACTGATCCTTATAAGGGGGTGAGTTTGACAGACGATATTGGGAATCTACTTGCAAATTTTCATGAAGCACGACCTAACTCACGCACAGGGCATAATTTATATATCTCGGTCAAGCATAGTCTTCCTAATAAAGATGTTATAACAACATCGATGCGGCTTCATACCGATGATTGGGGCATTAACTCGTTAACAGGTGATATTAAATATCGTTATAATATCACTAAAAATCACAGTATTGAGCCACATTTACGTTATTATAAGCAAAGTGCCGCTGATTTTTATATACCAACACTTGGTTTTAATATTGTTGGTGCAGCTCCACAGTTTGTTTCATCAGATTATCGTTTAGCTGATTTTTCATCCTATACTATAGGTGCAACTTATCGTTGGAGAGAAAGAGATGATCGCATATAGTGATTAACGGGGGAATTTTATTCACAGAATCCTAACAATAGTTCAAATAAGGTGGGAATTAATAGTAATCCTGGATTTGACGCAATTATTGCATCATTAGGTGTACAGTTCTAAGAAAAATGCGTGCATCTGATTAAATTGCGTAATTGTTACGCAACTATAGTAAAATCTTATTACTCAATTCTACTATGGCAGGCTTAGACGCTATAGTAAAGGAGAAGCTAATGAAAACTAATTATATTGGTAAAATTAGTTTTACTAGTCAATACCACTATACAGCTGCTAATTTTACCGCAATGGCAAATCCTTGTAGTATTTTTATCGAAGCAGAAAATAATTCAAGTACACAATCCATAATGCGAGCAGTTGCTAAAGAAGCATGGCGTATTGAGCAAAAATATTCCCGTTACCGAATGGATTCAATTATTAGTCAAATTAATAATGCTAATGGCAGACCTATTAGTATTGATAAAGAAACCTATCACTTACTCTCTCTTTCACATACCCTATGGAAAGTCAAGGTGTTTTTGATATCACTAGTGGTATTTTCCGTAAGATATGGGGATTCAATGGGCAAACCAGTATTCCAAGCAAAGAAAAGGTTAATGCAATACTCAAATATGTTGGTTGGGATAAAGTAGAATTTGGGCAACAACATATTTGCTTACCTAAAGGTATGCAAATTGACTTCGGTGGAATTGGCAAAGAGTATGCGGTTGACCGTGCAGCTTCGATTGCTTATGCTAGAGTAAAAGTAAGCCTATTAATCAATTTTGGTGGTGATATTGTTGCTAAAGGTATTCGTAAAGATCAATCTGCATGGCAGGTTGGTATCGAATCAAAATATGGTAATGGGCAGACTTGGCAACAAATTCCTTTACTTGAGGGGGGCATTGCAACTATGCAACTAGTGGTGATGTCTATAAAAATATTTTGTATCAAGGTAAACGCTATGGATATATTATCAATGCTAAAACCGGTTATCCTGTTGAAGACTCACCTCATACCGTAACTGTTGCAGCACCTAATTGTACTGAAGCAGGTATGCTAACGACGTTAGCTATTTTACAGGGAAAAAATGCAGTGAATTTTCTAAAAAAATATGAACCTCCATTTTGGGTTCAATGGTAGTTAGCATATAACATTTTAATAAATGTATGAGAAGTTCAGAAAGCAGTGAAGTGTCTTAAATTTTTGGCTTTACCTCATCAATTGTAATAGTCGTAATCACATCAGCTTGTATGGCTTGATGACTTTCAGTTGTTTTTGATGCCTGAGAAAAGACTTGTTCTACTTGAGTAGTTGCATACTCTACTTGTTTACTAATACTCTCAATACGACTTATTTGTTCAAAAAATCCTTCTACTTGTACACTTATACTCTCTATTTGTTCATTAGTGCTTTCGACTTGTCCTGATGTATCTTCTGCAAAAGAAGTATTAATA
>JALWYT010000227.1 GCA_026992705.1 Thiotrichaceae bacterium | reverse complement strand
AATGAATATTATTGAAATACTTTACCCTAACGTTATGAGAAAATAATGACTAAAAATGATTACAATGCAGCTGCTATTGAAGTCCTCAGTGGCTTAGACCCTGTACGTAAACGCCCAGGAATGTATACTGATACCACTCGTCCTAACCACATGGCTCAAGAAGTTATTGATAATAGTGTGGATGAGGCAATGGCAGGTTTCGCAACAAAAATTGATGTTACCCTGCATGCTGATGGTTCTTTGTCTGTTTGTGATAATGGTCGTGGTATGCCCGTTGATATTCACCCTGAAAAGAGAATACCAGGAGTAGAAGTTATCCTTAGCACATTGCACTCTGGTGGTAAATTTTCCAATAAAAACTACAAATATTCAGGTGGATTACATGGTGTTGGTATTTCTGTTGTTAATGCCTTGTCTAAACGCTTGCATGTGCAAATTAAACGTGATGGCAAAGTTCATGAAATGAGTTTTATGGATGGCAATAAAGCAAGTGAATTGGAAATTATAGATAATGTTGGCAAAAAAAATACGGGAACAAATCTACGTTTTTGGCCAGATAGTCAGTACTTTGATTCAATCCGTTTTTCCATTCCTCAGTTAAAACATGTCTTACAAGCTAAAGCTGTACTTTGCCCAGGCTTAAAAATCACCTTTATTGATGAAGCCAATGAAGACACAACTGAATGGCTGTATGAAGCAGGCTTGCGGGATTATTTGCTAGAAGCAGTGGATGGTTATGAAACCTTGCCTGATAAACCGTTTATGGGTGAACAGCAGTCAGACGATGAAGCCGTCGAATGGGCGTTGCTATGGCTGCCAGAAGGTGGTGAGTGCATTATGGAAAGTTATGTTAATCTTATTCCAACGGCTCAAGGCGGCACACATGTCAATGGTTTACGAGCGGGTTTGACTGATGCCTTGCGAGAATTTTGTGAATTTCGCAATCTGTTACCACGCGGTATAAAACTTTCACCTGATGATGCATGGAATCGTATTAGCTTTGTTTTATCCTTTAAAATGTTAGATCCCCAATTTGCAGGACAAACTAAAGAACGCTTATCTTCAAGGCAAGCCGCTAAATTTGTTTCTAGCAGCATCAAAGATGCCTTTAGTTTATATCTTAATCAGAATACTGATATTGGAGATCAATTAGCACAATTTGTCATTCGTAATGCCCAAAAACGGCAGCGAGCAAGTAAAAAAGTTGTCCGTAAAAAAATCACTTCAGGACCTGCATTACCAGGAAAATTAGCAGATTGCTCTTCACAAGATCCATTACAAACGGAACTATTCCTAGTTGAAGGAGATTCGGCAGGTGGCTCTGCCAAACAAGCTCGTAATCGGGAGTTTCAAGCTATTATGCCCCTACGAGGTAAAATCCTAAATACATGGGAAGTTGATTCTGACCAAGTATTAAGCTCACAAGAAATTCACAATATTTCTGTCGCGATTGGCATTGATCCTAATTCAGATAATATTGACGGTTTACGGTATAATAAAATCTGTATCCTTGCTGACGCGGATTCTGATGGTGCACATATTGCTACACTAATCTGTGCCCTATTTCTTAAGCACTTCCGCCCATTGGTTGAAAATGGGCATATTTACATTGCCATGCCACCGTTATATCGTATAGATATTGGAAAAGAGGTGTTTTATGCCATTGATGAAGAAGAAAAAAATACTATACTCGAAAAAGCAGAACGACAAAAAAAGAAGGGTAAAATTCTGGTAACACGCTTTAAAGGTTTAGGTGAAATGAACCCACTGCAACTACGCGAAACTACCATGGATCCCAATACCCGCCGTCTAGTCCAACTGACTATTGAGAAACAAGAAGCAAGCGATGGAACACCAAGTTCTACTGATGCCATGATGGATATGCTACTTGCCAAAAAACGAGCCGCTGACCGCAAACAATGGCTACAAGACAAGGGCTGTTTGGCAGAATTGTTGTGATTACAAAAAGCAGTGCTTTAGAGACCGTGTAAGTATTCATGGAACATGAAAAGAATGGAGGCGTTGGCTTGACAACGCCTCCATTAGTATGCTTGCCGTTTTACTCTACCGCCGTCGGCAAACCTAAGTTTTTCCAAATCGTCAGGGTGGGTTCTATGCGATTCATTGTGTAGAAGTGCAAACCGGGGATGCCTTGGCTGATTAGCCGTTCGCACATTTGTGTAACAACTTCTGTGCCAAATTTCTGTATTGAGTCTAAATCATCACCATAGCTTTCTAATCGAACGCGTATCCAGCGTGGGATGTCTGCACCGCAGGCATCAGAAAAACGAGCCAGTTGTACATAATTGGTGATTGGCATAATCCCCGGAACAATGGGAATTGATACCCCTAAATTAGTACAATCTTCAACAAAGCGGAAATAGGCATCTGCATTGTAAAAATATTGTGTAATCGCTCGGTCGCTGCCTGCATTGACTTTTCGCACAAAATTCATCAAATCATCTTGATAGCTTTTGGCTTGAGGGTGCATCTCAGGATAGGCGGCAACTTCTAGGGTGAAATGGTCGCCTGTCGTCTCACGGATAAATTCAACCAATTCATTGGCATATTGCATTTCACCAATATCGCGTGAGCCTGAAGGCAAGTCACCACGCAAGGCGACGATACGTTTTACACCGTTGTCTTTGTATAAATTCAGAATATCCAGAATTTGCTTTTTGCTAGAGCCGATACACGATAAATGCGGAGCGGCTTCAATGCCTGATTCTTTTTGAATTTCTAGTACTGTGCCAAGCGTACGTTCTTGTGTTGACCCACCAGCACCGTAGGTAACAGAGAAAAATTCAGGCTTGAGCTTTGCTAATTGTTCACGGGTGTTTTTGAGGTTTTCTTGTCCTTTATCTGTCTTTGGTGGAAAGAACTCGAAACTGTAGGTTTTTGTCATTTTATTCACCTTGTGGGATTAGCACAGAGGTATTTGCTAAAAGCGACTCTGATTAAGTACTGAATGTTTAAAAATATAACATTTGTAGCCCGCATGTAGCTTTGCGGAATGCGGGGGAATATGCCACTGATCTTAATATATTGATATTACAGTGGAAATTCCCTGCGTTACGTTGCACTTCACGCAGGCTACGGTTTATTTTTTTATGGTTAAATTCAAATTGACTTAATCAGAGCTTCTTAAACAAATATGGTGCTAACAGTGAGCTTTGTGCTTCGTTGAAAGCTTTGGTACACAACTAAAGCATCATCGCTTCCAATTTATCAGTCAAACTATAACTCTGTGCTAAACAGCTTAGTAGCGATAATGATCAACCTTATAAGGTCCTTCTTTGGGAACATTAATATAGGCTGCTTGATAATCAGTTAGCTCGGTTAATTTTGCTCCGATTTTTTCAAGGTGCAAGCGAGCAACTTCTTCGTCTAAACGCTTGGGTAGCATATACACTTTATTTTCGTATTTATCGCCATCTTTCCAAAGCTCGATTTGAGCAAGGACTTGGTTGGTGAATGAGTTTGACATAACAAAGCTAGGGTGACCGGTTGCACAGCCTAGATTAACCAAACGACCTTCTGCTAATAGGGTAATACGGTTGCCATTTGGGAATACGATTTGATCAACTTGAGGTTTCACATTGATCCATTCGTATTGTCTTAGGCTGGCGACATCAATTTCATTATCGAAATGACCGATATTACAAACGATTGCCTCGTTCTTCATTTTTTTCAGGTGCTCAGCATTAATCACATGGTAGTTACCTGTTGCGGTTACAAATATATCCGCTTGTGAGCATACCTCATCCATATCGACCACTCGATAGCCTTCCATCGCTGCTTGTAAGGCACAAATTGGGTCAATTTCTGTTACCCAAACAGTTGCCCCTAAACCACGCAAGGATTGGGCACAGCCTTTACCCACATCACCATAGCCTAATACAACGGCAATTTTACCTGCGATCATGACATCGGTTGCACGCTTGATTCCATCAACTAGAGATTCACGGCAACCATATAAATTATCAAATTTAGATTTAGTAACGGAATCATTAACATTGATTGCAGGGAAGCTTAATTCACCATCTTCTTGCATTTGGTATAAACGGTGAACGCCTGTTGTGGTTTCTTCGGTAACACCGCGAATATTTTTGCGGATATTTGAATACCAGTTTGGGCTTTCTTTTAGTTTGGCTTTGATTGAGTTGTATAAAGCCACTTCTTCATCACTGCTAGGATTATCTAAAACAGAAATATCCTTCTCGGCTTTTGTACCTAGCTCGATTAATAAGGTTGCATCACCGCCGTCATCTAAAATCATATTGGCGGTATCACCGTTTGGCCACATGAAAATATCATGGGCATATTCCCAATAATCATCTAATGTTTCACCTTTGTAGGCAAAAACAGGAACACCTGTTGCTGCAATTGCTGCCGCTGCATGGTCTTGTGTTGAGTAGATATTGCAAGAAGCCCAGCGAACTTCTGCACCTAAGGCAGTTAGTGTTTCAATGAGTACAGCCGTTTGGATGGTCATATGTAAAGAGCCTGCAATTCTGGCTCCTTTTAGTGGTTGTTCTGCACCGTATTTGCTACGCAATGAAACCAAACCTGGCATTTCTGTTTCGGCAATATTTAATTCTTTACGCCCCCAATCTGCGAGGCTCATATCTGCGACTTTGTAGTCAATAACGCTTGTCATGGTTAATTCTCTTTTTTGTAAATATGTAGCACAGTCTTTAACCTTGAGTGAACGGATAGAGATTATTATTTGCAGGGCTTGTCGGGTTACGCTATTGCTAACCCGACCTACAAATAATAGTTAATAGTCTGTGCTTCTATGAAATTCTTAGATTGATGCTTTTAGTGCGTCAGCTTTATCAGTAGCTTCCCAAGGTAAGTCAATGTCATGGCGACCAAGATGACCGTAGGCTGCTGTTTGCTGATAAATCGGTCTGAGCAGGTCTAACATTGTGACGATGCCATAAGGGCGTAGGTCAAAATGTTCACGGACTAGATTGACAATTTGCTCATCAGCAATTTTGCCTGTGCCAAACGTATCAATGCTGATAGAAGTTGGCTCTGCAACA
>JALWYT010000226.1 GCA_026992705.1 Thiotrichaceae bacterium | reverse complement strand
GTGTTTGTACTGTGCAGTGGTCTCTTAAAGCAAGTATATTTTGCGATAATATCGACAACAGTTTTTGCGAGAAAAGCAGATTCATAAAAAAAGATAACAGATGGCTCTATGTTGATGGTGAATTTTTATAGACGATATTATTTTAATGTTTATATTCAACTATTTATAAAGTTAAGTTTAATAGCTTTTTGTATTTCTTACCCCATAAGAGGTAGTGCCAGTCTAGGCTAGTCCCCCAAGGGTGGGGTACAGTATATTAGAAAATTCAAATACACTTGCTATATGTTCAGTGGGAAGCTCTGTCAGGTTTCTTGATGCTGAGTAAGAATTTAGTTATCGAGGCTTGCTAAAATTAGCAAGTCTAGAAATTTTAATTGAGGAGGCAGGTATGGCAAATTACCCTACCCCGATGCTTGATGTATTGGAAGATGGCCCATGGCCAAGTTTTATTACTGGGTTTAAAAATTTACGTGACAATCACCCTGATGAGCGTATTCGTAATGTTATCAATGGCTTAATGGGTCAGTTGGAGCATTCTTACGAAACGAAAATGGGTTACTGGAAAGGTGGAACTATCTCTGTATATGGTTACGGTGGTGGAATCATTCCTCGCTTCTCAGAAGTTGGTGATAAGTTCCCAGAGTCTAAAGAGTTTCATACGCTACGTGTTCAACCACCTGCAGGTAATTTTTATACTTCAGATATGCTTCGTGAGTTAGCAAATAGTTGGGAGAAATGGGGTTCAGGTTTACAAACTTTCCATGGTCAAACGGGTAACATCATGTTCATTGGTGCTGACTCGGAAAGCTTCCAACATTTCTTCGATGAAATTAATGATTATGGTTGGGACTTAGGTGGTGCTGGCCCTTGTGTTCGTACGGGTATGTCATGTATTGGTGGTGCTCGCTGTGAAATGTCTAACTGTAATGAGCAAGCAATTCACCGTCATCTATTAAACAACTTTACTGATGATGTTCATCGACCAGCACTTCCATATAAATTTAAGTTTAAAATATCTGGTTGTCCTAATGATTGCCAGAACTCTATTGAGCGTGCTGATATGGCAATCATCGGTACATGGCGTGATCATAAGAAGATTGATCAGGATGCTTGGAAGGCATTTGTTGCTGAAAAAGGTCGTGACTATGTAATTGATAATGTTATCTCACGTTGTACTACTGGAAGTCTTGCGTTAGGTGATGATGATTCATTAATTGCTGATGAATCTAACTGTGTTCGTTCAATGCACTGTATGAATGTTGTACCTAAGGCGATTAGTCCTGGTGATGATAAAGGTGTCACTATCCTAATGGGCGGTAAGCGTACACTAAAAATTGGTGATTTAATGGGTACAGTTATTGTTCCATTCATGAAGCTTGAAAATGAAGACGATTACGAGGCTCTTGTTGAATTAGCCGAAGAAGTTATTGATTTTTGGGCTGAAAATGGTCTAGAACATGAGCGCTGTGGTGAGATGATTGAACGGATTGGCTTGGTTAACTTCTTAGAAGGCATTGGAGTTGATCCTGATCCAAACATGATTAAGCAGCCACGTAATGTTTCTTATGTTCGTACTGACGGTTGGGATGAGGCTGCTGAAGAGTGGTTTGCTCGTAAACGTGAAGAGAAAATGGCTAGTTAAGTCTCTTCTGAGAATGTAGTCGTTCATTAAGGTATTGTTTTTTCGAGAGAGGTTTTTCTTCTCTCGTTGTTAAGTTTAAAGGAGACAAACATGGCAGCTCCACAAATGCGTGAGCCGATTGAATCAGGGTGTCCTGATGGTTTTCAATACATGCATCCAACAATGCGTCGTAACTATGGTACTTGGGCATACCATGAAGATGTGCAGCCAGGTGTAATGGTGCATGTTGCTAAGTATGGTAATGATAAGATTTGGACAATCAAAGCAGGTACTCAGCGTATCCTTGATGTGTTCACACTTCGTAAATTGATGGATATTGCAGATGAATATGGTGATGGTTACGTACAGTTTACTATTCGCTCAAATATCCAGTTTTTTGTCGATACAGAGGAAAAAGTTCAACCATTAATTGCTGCACTTGAAGATGCAGGTTTTCCCGTCGGTGGAACACGTAACTCTGTTGCATCGATTTCTCATACACAAGGTTGGTTGCACTGTGATATTCCTGGAACCGACGCATCTGGTGTTGTTAAAGCAATGATGGATACTTTACTTCCATATTGGAAGAACTGGGATATGCCTAATCGTGTTCATTTAACAACCTCTTGTTGCCAAATTAATTGTGGCGGTCAAGGTGATATTGCAATTAATGTACAACATACTAAACCACCTAAGATTGATCATAGTCTTGTGGGTAATGTTTGTGAGCGTCCTTCAGTTGTTGCTCGTTGTCCAGTTGCTGCGATTCGTCCAGCAATGGTCGATGGTCAGCCTTCATTAGAAGTTGATGAGAAAAAGTGTATTTGCTGTGGTGCATGTTACCCACCATGTCCTCCAATGCAAATTAATGATTATGAATATACTCAATTAGCTATCTGGATTGGTGGTAACCATTCAAATGCCCGTGGTAAACCAACATTCCAGCGTTTAGTTGCTGCAGGTGTTCCAAATAATCCACCACGTTGGCCTGAAGCAACCGCTATCGTTAAGAAGATTCTTGACACTTATAAAGATGATGCTAAAGATTATGAGCGTATTAATGAGTGGGTTGAACGTATCGGGTGGCCTGCATTTTTCGAGAAGACAGGTTTACCATTCACTAAGTATCATATTGATAATTGGAGAGGTTCTCGTGCGAATTTGAATGCGTCCACGCATATCCGCTTCTAATCTGGTTTTGTTGGGCTATTACTGCATTTATGTAGTAACTAGCCTAGTCAATACTTTAAAAAGATATTTAATGGATTTTTAAAATGAAATATACAGTCATGATAAATGAAGGACCGTATCAGCACCAAGCTTCTGATAGTGCACTTCAATTTGTTCGTGCTGCTTTGGAGAAAGGTCACGAAATTTTTCGTGTATTCTTTTACCATGATGGTGTGAATAATGGTACACGCTTGAGCGTCCCTCCTAAAGATGATCGTTTAGTTCAGCAAGAATGGAGTGACTTAGCAAAAGAACACGATCTTGATTTGGTTATCTGTATTGCTGCTGCACAGCGTCGTGGGTTGATGGATGCTGATGAGGCAAAGCGTCAAGGTTTGGATGCAGATAATATTATCGATGGTTTCCGGATTTCTGGCTTAGGTCAATTAATTGAAGGCGGAATACAATCTGACCGTACTATTGTTTTTGGAGATTAGGAGAGCATCATGGCTGTTAAAAAGTTTATGTTTGTAAATCGTAAGGCTCCTTACGGTACAATTTATGCACTTGAATCGCTAGAGGTAGTGTTAATTGCGGCAGCATTTGATCAAGATGTTAGTTTAGCTTTTCTAGATGATGGTGTTTACCAATTAACTAAAGGTCAAGACACTAAAATGATTGGACAGAAAAACTTCTCAGCGACTTATAATGCATTGGGTGATTATGATATCAATCAAATCTTTGTTGAAAAAGAGTCGCTAGAAGAGCGTGGAATGACAGAAGACGATTTAATGCCGCTCGTTTATGAAGATGAGGATGATGATTGGGCAGAAAAGCCATCAATTAGGGTCGTGTCTCGTGCAGAAATGGCAAAAGTTATGGCACAGCAAGACGTAACACTTAGCTTCTAATTGAAAGGGGATAATTAACATGGCAATGCTACATATTGTGAATAAGTCGCCTTTTGAAAGAGTGGCTTTTGAATCGTGCTTGAATCATGCTAGTGCTGGTGATTCAATTCTAATGATTGAAGATGCAGCAGTTGGTGCAGTTGAAGGAACAGTGTTTTCTGACAAGATTAAGGCAGCGATGACTGATAAGTCTGTTTATGTGTTAGGTGGTGATTTAACCGCTCGTGGGATGAATGAAGACCGAGTAATTGATGGTATAACAATTGTTGATTATGAAGGGTTTGTTGATCTTACAGCTGACAATGACAAAACACAAAGCTGGCTTTAATATAAAACAGTTTTAATGAGTTAATTGAAATAACGGAGAGATATAATCATGGGATTAAATGTAAATGGCGTTGATATAGCTGTTGATGAAGAAGGCTACTTAGAAGATTTAAGTGCATGGACTCCTGAAGTTGCAGAAGCAATGGCAGCAGCAGAAGATGTAGAGCTAACTGATGAGCATTGGGATATCATTAACTTTCTTCGTGAGTATTATGAAGAATATCAAATTGCTCCAGCAGTACGTGTATTAACTAAAGCTGTTGGTAAGCGTTTAGGTAAAGCAAAGGGTAATTCAAAATATCTTTATGGTTTATTCCCATACGGTCCTGGTAAGCAAGCATGTAAATATGCAGGTCTTCCGAAACCAACGGGCTGCGTATAATCGTATAGCTTATACTGCTTTGAAGTATCGGGGCTTTTCTGCTCCGAACTTCTTGCAAAGGGTTTTAGAAATTAAGAATTTTTTGCAAGAAGAGACTTATTGGGAGTTAATACAGTGATCTTAGGTACTGTCTATGGAGTTCTTTTTTGGGTGGCAACACTGGTGTTGCTACTCGGAATAGCAAATAAAGTTCGTATATACTGGACTACTCCAGCACCATTAAAAATTCCAACAATGCCTGCACCAGTAACACAAAGTGGTGTTATTTGGCGTATGTTTCGTGAAGTAATTTTCTTTCATAGCTTATTTCGTTCAAGTAAGGCAACATGGCTCTTTGCCTTTATTTTTCACATGGGAATGTGGCTAGTATTAATTCGCCATGTACGTTATTTTCAAGATCCTGTTTGGGATGTCATTGTATTTATGCAACCATTTGGTAAATATGCAGGCTTTGCAATGCTAGCCGGTTTGCTTGGCTTGTTAGCTCGACGTATTGTTGTTGATCGGGTTCGCTATATCTCAGCTCCATCTGATTATCTCATGCTAGTTTTATTTTTAGGAATAGTTGGAACAGGCATGATGACAACATTTGTTGCAGGAACAGATGTCGTTCAAGTTAAAAGCTTTTTCCGGGGGCTAATGATGTTTAATTGGCAGC
>JALWYT010000225.1 GCA_026992705.1 Thiotrichaceae bacterium | reverse complement strand
CTCCAAGTTTTAATTCAATGCTTGATAATTCAGAGGCTTCTTCGGCAGATACGCACTGCAAAAAATCATCAGAAAAATTACGTTGCTTGAGTGATTGCCAGCGAGCTAATTCGCGTTGGTTGTGATTGAGCTGTAATACGCCGCAGGCATCCCAAGCAAAAGAATAATTTTGTTTTTCTAGTGTCTTTAGTTGTTGAGTGATATAGCGAAAACAAGCGATGTAAAAATCTTCACCTAAACTGGGTTTAGCGGTCATTTTTGGTGAAATTATACCCGCTTTGTTGCCCGATGCTTCTGTTGCTAGGCTTGTGTGGCGTTCAATAACAGTAACTTGCCAATCTCGTTCTGCTAAGTGCCATGCAATTTGTGAACCTGCGATACCACCACCAATGACGATGGCTTGTTTTTTGCTGATTTGATGTTTATGTGGTCGAAACCATGCGGCAAGTTTATCAGTCATTATATGGGGAGGGATAAGCGGACTCTAGCTCCTAAATAGGGAGGAGGAGAGGCTAGTAATTCAATATGACCGCCAACGGATGTTACGATTTCTGTAGATACTGCCATACCAATACCTTGACCTTCTGTTTTACTATCAGCACGAATACCACGCTTTAATAGATCAGATGGATTATCACCAGGGAAACCCATGCCATCATCATCTATATCAACAATAAGCATATTTTTTTCATAGGCTGCACTTACAGCAACCGTTTTTTCACAGAATCGGCAGGAATTATTCATTAAGTTACCAAATAATTCCATTAAATCATCGTATTCAAGGCGGCATCTACATTCATTATCAACATTAATAATAAAGTCAATTTCTTTATCTCGATACACTTTATCCAATGAGTTAACTAGTCGCTCTAAAACTGGCTTAATCGCTTGTGGTGCAATCATCGCATATTGCTCATTAACGACTGCTCGGCGTAATTGATAGGCAATAATATCATTCATACGGTCAAGCTGTCCTGCAATACCTTTGATGCGAGGATTTAATTCATTATTTTTTGTATACCGTTGCTCTTGTTCAATAAAACCTTGTAGTGCGGCTAAAGGTGTTTTTAAACTATGAGCTAGATCATCTAGAGCATCACGATAGCGTTGTTTTTGTCCTTTTTCATAATGAAGTAGGGCATTAATCGCATTTTTAACAGGGATTAATTCTTCAGGATATGGATCTATGATAAAGTCTTGCTTACCAGCCTCGATTTCTCTAATTTCAGACTCAAATTCTTGAATCGGAGCGACAACCCAGAAGCTTAGTGCCATTTGAGCAACAATAACTAATAAAATGGAAATAAAAAATAAGATAACCAATAAAGTCATTTGTTGCTTATTCGCATTTTCAATGGCTTGAAGACTGCCTGCTACAACTAATTGGTAATCACTATAAGGAGGATAATTAAAACCTTGAGCAATAACAATGTGAAGTTGTTTAAAGACTTCAGGTATTGGTTCGGGTGGGTTTTTAGGAATAACAGGATAATACTCACCTTCTACCCAGTGTAATGGATCTGCAAAAACATCAAATGTTAATAAATAGTTTTTGGTACGTTGCAATACCTCCTTAGGCTCATTAGGGTCATAGCTATGCCATAAAATTTCTTGTGTTGAAACATCTTGTAAATAGGCAAAAACAGCATCAGAGCCTTGTGAGGAGAAATTATTTGCTTGCATAAATTCATGTAATGCAGGTTTAGAATCAGGATCAATTGTAAATTTACCTCGTTCAAAAATAAAATATCCAAGTAACTCATTATTGTAATCAGTAAGCTTCCGCTTCATGTTATTGACAGCATCATTTTTGTAATAATAATGTAAAGTGAGACCAAGAATAAGAATTCCAATAATCATAATTCCTAAGGTCGTGACAAGCTGTCTCGCTCGAAGTGAATTCATGCAGAGCTGTTAAATTTATTTATTGATTTCTAGGCAAGGTGAAGCGATAACCTCTACCACGAAGTGTTTCAATGGGCTTTAATGTATTATTAGGATCCAGTTTTGTACGTAAACGGCGGATAAAAACTTCGATAACATTGCTATCACGATCTGCATCTTCTGCATAAAGACTTTCAGTCAATTTTGTTTTAGAAATGACTTCACCTGCATGTAAGATGAGGTGTTCAAGGACTTTATATTCATATGCAGTCAGAGTGACTTCTTTATTATTCAATAATACTCGCTGTTCAGATGTATTCAGTGTAATTGGACCACATTTAAGTTCCGCCTGAGTCCAACGGTTATTCCTACGTAATAAAGCTTTCAGGCGAGCAATTAGTTCTTCAAAGTGATAAGGTTTAACCAAATAGTCATCAGCACCTGCTTCTAAACCCTCAACTTTATTTTGCCAACGTCCACGAGCCGTTAGGATAAGAATGGGGTAGTCCAGACCTTTTGCCCGTACAGCTTCAATAATTTCAATACCATTAACCTCGGGTAAGCCTAAATCAATGACTGCAATGTCAATAGGATATTCACAGGCTTTATAACGACCATCAGTTCCATTTGCAGCTAAATCAACGACAAATCCTGCTGCTTTTAATTCTTCTGCAATTTGTTCGCGGATATCATGTTCATCTTCAATAACCAGTACTCGCATAGTATGCCCCTAAGTATTTTTGAGTAATTTGTGGAATCAATACTAGAATCAGTAATGAATGTTAGTTAATTCTTGCCCAGTGTTTTTTGTTAGTAGTTTTTTAGCTAGCTATTTAGCTTTGATAGAGTAATCAGCACACTATCAAAATGCAAGATTAAAGACTAGAAAAAGTTTAAAAGTAATCGTTCGTTACAATTACATATACATTTAATAAAAACTAATATACATAAGTTGTAGAACACTCAGTGAGAATACACCAGCAACAATATCATCTAACATAATACCTAAACCACCTCTGATTTTTTTGTCGATAATATTGATTGGCCAAGGTTTCCATATATCAAATATTCTAAATAAAATAAAGCCTAAGCCTACCCATATCCAACCTTTTGGTGCGGCAATCATGGTAATTAAATAACCCGCAAACTCATCCCAAACAATACCACTATGGTCATGTACACCAAGTTTTTGAGATGAGGCACCACATAGGTAAACCCCAATTAAACAAATAATACAAGTGATAAGAACATAGGGGATAAGATCTAATGTTTGCAGTAATAAATAAATCGGAATAACGGCTAATGTTCCTGCTGTTCCTGGTGCAAAAGGGGATAAGCCGCTGCCAAAGCCAAAGGCTAGAAAATGTATGGGGGAGCTAAAGATGGTTTTGATGCTAGGATTCTTTTTCATGTGAAATGCTTGTAGCCATATTGAGCGAGTGGGAGTTCAGGGACTAATTTTATACCATCGACAGATTTATCAATACTGCCGATACAGCTTATTGCTAGCTTTCTTCGTTCGATAATCGAGCTTAATTGATAGGCTTTTACAGGGGGTAAGGTAAACAGCAATTGATAATCATCACCGCCGCTTAAGGCTAATTCGAGTGCTTTATTGCGGTCTAGTTTCTGCAAAATGGGAGATAGCGGGATCTTGTCCGTGTTAATAATCGCTCCAACTGAGGAAGCATCTAAAATATGTTGCAAATCAGCCAATGTGCCATCAGAAATATCAATACATGCTGAGGCATAGCTGCGGATAATTCGGCTAATGTGATTGCAAGGCTGAGGGTATTCTAATTTACTCACACATTCTAAGGTATCGTTAGGTTCAAAATAGAGTTCACCTTGTAATGCCGCTAAGCCTGCTGCGGCATCGCCTAATGTACCGGTGACATAAATTTTATCATGATGATTGGCTCCGCTACGCAGCATGACTTGGTCTTTTTCAACAAAGCCCATGACTTGTATGGTGATGCTCAATGCTCCTCGTGTGGTGTCGCCTCCCACGAGAAAAATATCGTATTGTTGTGCAAGTGCTTTTAAGCCTTCTGAGAATTCTTGCAACCATGTTTCATCATTGTCAGGCAAGCTAAGGGATAGGGTAAACCATGCTGGATCAGCCCCCATTGCGGCTAAATCACTTAGATTAATCGCAAGTGCTTTATGAGCAATGGCGTGAGCATCCGTTTCTTTCGGGAAGTGAATGCCTTCGATTAAGGTATCTATAGAAGTAACTAATTGTTTATTTTCAGGAAGACTAAGTATAGCAGCATCATCTCCTATACCTAGGGCAACTGATTTTGGGATGTTTTTCCATGAAAAGTATTTTTCAATCAATGAAAATTCATCAGGCATGGTTTTATCTTATTTTTTGGGGTTTGCTTTGAGCTCAATAGGGCGGAGTTGGGTAATTAATTTGGTTAAGATTCCATTGACAAATTTATGCCCCTGTTCAGCACCAAATTTTTTAGTGATATTAACCACTTCACTCACGACGACTTTGTAAGGCGTTTCAATGTGATGTAATAATTCACAGGTTGCTAAACGAAGAGCGGCTTGCTCAATCATATCGACTTGTTCTAGGGTTCGATAATCAATATGTGGTTGAATCAAAGCATCAATTTTTTCTGAATGATTAATTGCACAATTTACAAGGCTATGTAGAAAGGCAGCATCTGCTTTTTGGAAGTCGGATGTATAATTTTCGTCATATTGGAGTTGGACATAAATATCCTCAAAAGCGTTTCCCGTCATTTGCCATTGATAGATAGCAAATAGGGCTAGCTTGCGTGCGACACGTCGTTCTGCAATTCTTTTTTGGATATCGGTAATTGTCTTTTTTGCCATTATTTTATCTTTTGCTATTTAGCGTAGCAAGTATCAACTGTCATTTAAATGGAATTAATAACTTATGTTATCTAGCATAATGAAGTTAAGGGTTTTGCTTTAAAGCTACGAAACATACAATAACTATTAGTATTGATCTACTAAAAGAAATACGTCAAGTTAATTGAAGGTCAAAAAAAACCCTCACTATAAAGCAAGGGCTTTGCAAAAATCTTTTTATAAAAGATGCTTCGCTTAGATAGGCGTAACGTTAGATGCTTGAGGACCTTTTTGCCCATCTTCAACATCAAATGCCACTTCTTGACCTTCTGCTAAGGTTTTGAAACCATCACCTGATATTGCTCTGAAG
>JALWYT010000224.1 GCA_026992705.1 Thiotrichaceae bacterium | reverse complement strand
GGTAATATACCTACAGTCGACTTTACCAGGGCAAGCGTTCATCACTTGAAGGCAACCCTAGGAAACATCCCAGCGGCGGGGCCCTACAACAACTCAACGTTAGCTGTGTACAATCTGCTAGACATAACTAGCATTCAGATGTTGGACACAGGGTTGACTTCTGCGGATGTTGGGCGCATTGTTCCTGTCAATGGCTCGGGGTTACTTGATACAGGTTCATACAATGCAGGGGCTTGGATTAGCTCTTTCGCTGAAGTGACTGGCGAGCAAAGTTTCCTGGTCACTTGGACTGGTGCTGTCAATGGGTACAACGCTTACAAGCGATTATCCGTATTGCGGAACGAGTCACGCTTGTTATCTCGATTTTATTAGGTATCACTGTGCTATTAGTCGTCGGCAATACCATTCGATTAAATATTGCTAGCCGTAAAGATGAAATTGAAATTACCCAACTAATGGGAGCAACCAATCAATATATCCGCCGTCCTTTTTTATATGAAGGCATTTGGTATGGCTTCTTTGGTGGGATTTTCAGCTTACTCATTGTTCATTTTTCACTGCTATTTCTAGTCTCCCCCGTGCACGAGCTTGCTCAATTATATGATAGTGAATTTGTTATCAGTGGTGTCGGCTTTGTAATTGTACTGAAAATATTAGCGGCTAGTTCACTACTAGGCTTAGTTGGAGCATGGATAGCCGTTGGTCGGCATTTACGGCAAAATGCTCGCTTGGAGACTTGATTAATATCCTAATTTCCCTGCTTAATTACCATAGCAACTAAAAATGGTTAATATAAAGAATAAAGCCCCAGTGAATATCAATGGGGCTATATAGTGTGAGACAGTCGCCATTTTATTTTTATATTTTATACGGGCTGATCCTGTCTCTTTTGGGCTTGCTCTATGTTATCTAAATATGTATTTAGACTTTACTGTTCTTTTAAGGAAGCTCTACTCAAGAACTTCCTTAAAAAATTGAGGTGCTGTGTACAATTTATTTTTATTATTTAGCTTATGCTCACTAACACCCCTTATGCTGATCCTTCAGATTTTTTCTTATTCTTCTTTTTATTTTTCTTTGTTATCCCTTAAATAAAGATAGTGCAAGCTTTGTGCCAATGCTTAACAAAAAAAATAAAGTATTGTATTATAAAGAAATAATCCATTTTTACATTTACTGTGATAATTTATATTTTAGTTAAAATTGTTAATAACTGACAAAATTATTGCTAAGTGACAATTTGTACAAACCGAAAATCCACACTAAAGGACATTTAATATGACAAAATGGCTAAAAGGCGGAATATTTGGTGGAATCGTTTTATTTATTTGGGGGGCAATATCATGGACAGTATTAGACTGGCATATCAGTACGTTTAAAAAGTTTCCTGATGAAAGTGTTGCTACAAGCTTTATCAGTGAAATTCCTAAATCTGGAATGTATGTTCTTCCACTGAGCTTTAAACTATCTGATACTACTTCTGAATCTGATAAAACTGATAATACGAAAAAATACAAAGATAATAGTCCTATTGTATTTGCTGCAATTTGGAAAGATGGAGCTAATACTAATATGCTTCAACAGCTTATTGTTTCACTCATTAGTCAAATTATCGCTGCTCTTTTAGTAACAGGAATTGTCTTACTCCGACCACATACACAATTTAGTGGGCGCTTCTTTCAAGTTATGTTATTTGCAGTTGCCGCTGCCATTGTTACTCATATCCCCTATATGAACTGGTTTTATTTCACCTCCTATTACACCTTTATTAATATTCTTGATTTACTAATTGGTTGGTTCATGGCTGCTTTTGTTATCAGCTATGTTACTCGCCCTAAATACCCTAACTTTTATTAATATTTAATATGCAAACTACACTTATCCTTGGTTCTAGCTCGCCTTTTAGGAAAGAGTTATTAGATCGCTTACAACTCAATTACCAAACATTGTCGCCTGATATAGACGAGACACCTTTAGTAAATGAATCACCTATTGAAATGGTCAAACGCTTATCTTTGAAAAAAGCTAAAACCATTGCTAAACAAAAAAATAATGCCCTGATTATTAGTTCTGATCAATGTGCTGTTTTAGATAATCAGATACTTGGCAAACCTAACAATCATGATAATGCGGTTAAACAATTGATGGCAAGTTCTGGAAAAGAAGTGCATTTTTTAACAGGCTTATGTTTATATAATGGTAAAACTCAAGATTATCAATTAGATGTTGTACCTTATGGGGTGAAATTTCGTGAATTAAGTTCTTCCGAAATTAATAATTATCTTAAAGCAGAAAAGCCGTATAACTGTGCAGGAAGCTTCAAATCTGAAGGTTTAGGAATTACCTTATTCAAGGAGTTTACAGGTAGTGATCCCACTGCCTTAATAGGTTTACCACTAATACGGTTAACAGAGATGCTACGCAATGAAGGTATTTATTTACCTGCAAAAAACTAAATCTTAATTTATTAAACATAAATAATAAAGACGAATTAACTTTTATTTTCTCCTAAGATATTGCCTAAATGTGCCGCTTTAATAATTGCCTTAGCCTGCTTTGGTAAATTCTTAAATTGAATATTTTGTTTAGCTTTTTGGGCTTTTCTTTTCCATTCTAAAAAAAGTGCAATACCTGCACTATCAATGTGACTTAGCTTAGAACAATCAACAATAATGACTTGTCCTTGAGAGCTATGTTTAAACAAGCAATCGCTACACGCTAGTAAGGTGGCAATAGTATTAAACCCTAACTGCCCTGAAAGGGCATAATAAGCATCTTTCTCATACGACAAGTGGATATTTTGTGAATCGACTAAACTCATCATTATTTTTTAGATGCTACATTGACAAGAAATTGTCCAACTATTTCTTCTAATACGAACGCTGATTGTGTATATTGAATTATGTCTCCATCTCTTAAGACTGTATCCTCTGCCCCTGGTGCTAGGGTAATATATTGAGCTCCTAATAATCCAGCCGTATAAATACTAGCTTGTGTATCTGATGACAGAAAGTTATATTTTGAAGAAATACGCATTGTTACAACAGCTTGATAACGCTTTGGATCATAATCTACCGAACTAACTACACCTACTTTTACACCTGACATGGTAACAGGAGCTTCTTCACGTAAACCTCCTATATTTTCAAAATAAGCTTTAAGTGAATATGTCTGATCTGGTGTAAAATTATCTAAATGACTTACTTTGGCAACAAGGATTAATAAAGCAACTATACCGAGGCTGATAAATAATCCAACAAATATTTCAATCTTTCTTGTACTTTCCATACTTTATACCTAATATCGCTAATAAGCAGAGCTTCTTAATACTAAAATTACCAAAACATCAGTCCCGTTAATATAAAGTCCAACCCTAGAATGACCAAAGCAGAATAAACAACTGTTTTTGTGGTCGCTCGACTAATACCTTCTGATGTTGGCTCAGTGTCATAGCCTTCAAAGACAGCAATCCATGATACTGCAAGACCAAAAACAAAACTTTTAATTACGCCATTTAAAATATCATCCTGCAAATGTACATTACCTTGCATTTGTGACCAAAATGCTCCGCTATCAACACTTAATATACCTGTACCAACAAAATATCCACCAAAAATGCCAACTGTACTAAAAATTACAGCCAGTAACGGCATCGAAATAATACCTGCAAAAAAACGAGGCGTAATAACACGATAAATTGGATCAACCGCCATCATTTCCATACTTGCTAACTGTTCAGTTGTTTTCATTAAACCAATTTCAGCTGTTAATGCTGAACCTGCACGCCCTGCAAAAAGCAATGCCGTTACTACAGGTCCTAATTCACGCACTAGAGACAGTGCCACCATACCTCCTAGAGCATCCTCAGCACTAAATTTTACCAAAGTGATATAACCTTGTAGCCCAAGTACCATTCCTACAAAAAAGCCAGAAATAATAATAATCAGTAAAGAAAGTACACCAACAGAATATAACTCCTTTATCAATAAACGAGGGCGTTGAAATAAACCACGAATCCCTACTAAGGTATGCATAATAAATAGATTTGCTCGTCCTAAGCTTGCAAACAAGTTGAGACTTAATGCCCCGATATATTGTAAAAAATTTAGCACTAAAGAGTCTCCTGCATTAATTGGCTTTGAAAATCTTCCTTCGTCGGATAGTGAAAAGGAACAGGTCCATCAGGTTTCCCTTGAATAAACTGCTGTACCCATTCTGAGTCAGTATTTTTAATTTCATCTGCAGTTCCAGATGCCATTAATTTGCCATTCGCGATTAAATTAATATCATCAGCGATTGAAAGTACTTCATGTATATCATGTGAGACTACAATACTTGACATTCCTAAAGCATCATGTAATTCACGAACAAGGCTAACTGTCATACCCATTGTAATAGGATCAAGCCCAACAAAAGGTTCATCATACATCATTAATATAGGATCGAGTGCAATTGCCCTTGCTAATGCAACTCGACGATTCATGCCACCTGATAATTCTGATGGCATTAATTTAATTGCTCCACGTAAACCAACTAGCTGCAATTTAATCAATACTAGGTTTTTAACGATAGATTCAGGAAAGTTGTAATGCTCTCTGATTGGAAAAGCAACATTCTCGAAAACATTAAGATCAGTCAACAATGCCCCTGATTGGAACAACATGCCCATTTTATGTCGCATTGCATATAGATCACGATGACTTTGCTTATGTACATCTTTGTCTGCAAGCGTGATACTTCCATAGTGAGGAATTAGTTGTCCACCAATTAGGCGAAGTAGTGTTGTTTTCCCACAACCACTAGGTCCCATAATAGCGGTAATTCTATTTTTATATATTTGTATATTAATACCTTTGAAAATATGATTTGTACCATGTAAAAAGTGTAAATCATGAATATTTATTAAGATCTGGGACACACGCTTTTCCCTTTATTTTTTTACAATAGTTTAATACCCTATTACAAACTAGTACTTGTAATATTTAGAAACTTTACAGTAGCTATTGGGAACAATTATTTAGAAAATATCTACAGTACCCTAAAACAAAAAAGTAACTCTAATTTAAAGTTGTCTTCAAATCACAAATAACTTTAAAA
>JALWYT010000223.1 GCA_026992705.1 Thiotrichaceae bacterium | reverse complement strand
GGCAAGATACCAAGCTCTAGCAAACCTTTGGTAATGACCTTGAGTGCCGCATTATGGGGTTGAATCCATGTGTTACCGGGTTTGGCTTGTTCGATTGCGGCTTTTTGGGCATCCAGTACGATTTGATAGAGTTGTTTTTGCTCGGGGGTAAATTTTCCACTAACAGGGAAGGTGCGGGTAATATCACTGGCATAGCCTTGATATTCTGCACCAGCATCAATTAGAACTAAATCACCTCGTTTAAGCTTTTGATTATTATCAACATAATGCAAAACACAGGCATTTTCTCCGCCGCCGACAATAGACGTATAAGCAGGGGTCATACCTCTGCGACAAAATTCATATTGATAAATGGCATCAATTTCATACTCCCACATATTCGCTTTGCAAGCTTTCATCGCAGCGTGGTGAGCATCAATCGAACACAATGCTGCATATTTCATCATGCGTATTTCAGTATTAGATTTGAACAAACGCATTTCATGTAGAAATAAATCCAGTGAGATAAACTCATGCGGAGAATGTGCCCCATTGCGAATTTTTTGCTTAATGGTGCTGACCCAATCCATAACCTGCTGATCAAATTGGTGATCGTTGCCCATACTGTAATAGACGGACTTTCGACCCTCCATTAAGCGAGGTAGAATGTCATCAATATCATCAATAGGGAAGCTGTCATCTGCTCCATATTCTTCGATAGCCCCTTCAAGCCCAGCTCGTTTACCTGTCCAACGCTCAGCTTTTGGATCGTTTTCGCGACAAAAAATAATGTATTCACCTTGCTCACGTTCAGGGATAAGAACAGCGATAGCATCGGGTTCATTAAAATTTGTTAAATATAAAAAATCACTATTTTGTCGAAAGGGATATTCAACATCACGGTTACGGATTTTGTCATGTGAGGAGGGGATAATTGCGATTGCATCACCGCCTAACATACCCATTAATTTATTACGACGCTTAGCGAATTCTTTGCGGCTTATGATTGGTTTTCTCATTAGTGGATCGCTGTTTCAAGTTTACTGGGTTGAACTTCTTCGCTGAGTAGCAAAGTACCTACGCGTAAATATTCTACAATTTCATGGAAAGACTGCTCGGCTTCTTCATTTTCTTCTAAATCAAAATCACCAGAGCGAGCGATTTGAGCGACATCTTGAAGATATTCACGACTGTCATCGGGTAAGCTAGAAAAATCCTTCAAGCCTGATAACGCTATCCCGTATAACAAGCCCTGGCACCATTCTTGCAGTGCCGTTAAGCGTTTAGCCAAAAGCTCATTATCGTTAGGTAATAATAATTCAAGCCCTAAATTGCTATCGGTTAATTGCTCTCTTGCTTGGGTAAAGACGTGTTTTAACTCTGTTGTTGCCACTTTATCGAGATTATTATCATCAATTAATTCGTTTAACCAATCAGTATCCTTATTTGTAATATTCATTGACAGCATACCATAGGCAAGCCCCTGAATTTCTGCTGGAGAAATATTACAATCAAGCTTAACTAATATAGTTTGTACTTCATTGTACTTGAGATATTTACACATGGTTTGGTTGTTTTTTGTTCAATATAGGCAAACTAAAGAGCTTTAGTTTATACTTTTATAGTTGAATAAGTATATCCTTTTTAAAAAATTGAAGCCCATGAGTATAAAACCAACCGATGTCCGTTTAGATGAGCAAGTCGAGTTATTAGAAAAGCAAGTCAATAGGCTGCTTGAGGTACTAGCTTCTTTTGCACAAGAAAATGCTGAACTGCGTGAGCGAGAGCAACGTTTAATGCAAGATCGTACTACATTACTTGACAAAAATAATAAAGCCAGAGTTCAAGTAGAAGCTATGTTAGGTCGCTTAAAAGCAATGGAACATTCATAATGTATTAAAGAGAGGTTATATTCATGGCAAAAAATCCTAATGCATTGACTGTACGAATCTTAGGTAAAGACTACTTAGTTGCTTGTCCAGAAGGTGAAGAAGATGCTCTGTTTCGTTCAGCTAAATATGTTGATGAAAAGATGAATGAAATTCGTCGAGCAGGTAAGGTTATTGGTACCGATCGGATAGCTGTCATGGCAGCGTTAAATATTGCTCATGATATGCTAAATACAACAAGTCAAGTTGAAAATATTGATAAACGGTCGATGCAAAGACTTAAGAAAATTGAATTAGATATTATCGAGGCTATTGATAAATATCAAAAAGATTAGTTCATCAATAAAGTACAACGTATAAATTTTATTAATATGTAGATAGATTACTTAACAAAATAGAAAAAGTATATTAGTATAAGATTCATGGTGATTCTGGGGTATACGTTAGTCTTCTTGATAATGCCCTTGAGCCTAATTATCTATCTCGGAAGTTGAATAGAGCTTTGTGTGCATGACCAATGTATTGGTAAGCCTAATAAGTTTTTGAATACTCCCACCTTTGAACTTTGGTTCAAGGTCGATGGATTGACGACGTTACTCTGGTCTCACCTCTATCTTTCCCTTTTCTTTCTTGCAGATGCTAAACTCTCTTTAGAAATTAACCTTCACTACAACCAAAATCACAATAGCAATTAATAATAATGACGGAGCTTCATTAAAATAGCGATACCAGCGATGATCATGGGTATTTTGGTTTTCTCGAAATTTAATGACTAATTGTCGACACCAAATATGATAAATAATCAATAAAGTAATAAGCACGAGTTTTGCATAAAACCAAGAACTAGCAAGATAGTATTGGCTATTCATTAAAAACACGGCACTACCCAAAATAGCGGTCAATATTGCACCGATTGTCATCATAATATATAAGCGATGTTCCATTATTTTAAATAATTCAAAACTGGCTTTATTCTCTGGCATGGCGTGATAAACGAAGATTCGAGGAAGATAAAACAAGCCCGCAAACCACGTCACCATAAAAATAATATGGAATGCTTTTAACCATTCGTACATAAAGTATCCTTAAAATTTCGCAAATTGATAACGAGGTAGTACTATACCGATTTTATCAAACAGGAGCATTGTTATCGTGAAGAAAATAGGAATAGTCGGAGCCACGGGTTATACCGGTGTAGAATTACTAAGATTTCTTGTGAACCATCCAAACATTGAAATTACAATGGTAACATCACGGGCTAATGCAGACTCACGGGTTGATGCTATGTTCCCAAATTTACGTGGATATTTAGACCTTGAATTTGTTGCTCCAGATATTGATACATTAGCCGAATGTGATCTGGTGTTTTTTGCAACACCGAATGGAATTGCCATGCAAAACACGGCTGCTTTAATAGAGGCAGGGGTAAAAGTTATCGACCTTGCCGCAGATTTCAGAATTAAAGACGTTGATGTTTGGCAAGAATGGTATGGCATGACACATGCTTGCCCAGAACTATTATCCAGTGCGGTGTACGGCTTACCTGAAATTAACCGCGAACAAATAAAGAATGCTGATGTTGTTGCCAATCCAGGTTGCTATCCAACAGCAGTGACGCTTGGGCTATTGCCATTATTAAAATCAGGCTGCATCGAGCTTGATGATATTATTGCTGATACCAAAAGCGGAGTGAGTGGAGCAGGGCGGAAGGCTAATGTCGGAACATTGCTCTGTGAAGCAGGGGAAAGCTTTAAAGCCTATGCTGTTTCAGGGCACAGACACCAGCCAGAAATTGCACAAACATTATCGACTGTTACGGGTGAAGATGTCGGCTTAACATTTCTTCCTCATCTTGTACCGATGATTAGAGGCATTGAAGCCAGCTTGTATGTGAAAAAGTCAGCAACAGACTGTGATTTGAATACCTTATATCAGGAATTTTATAAAAACGAACCGTTTGTTGATGTACTGCCAGCAGGAACTCCACCTGAAACCAGAAGCGTGCGTGGCTCAAATATATGCCAAATTTCACCTAATCAGCCAAAGCATACTGATCGTATCATTATACTCTCAGTTATTGATAATTTAGTGAAAGGTGCAGCAGGTCAAGCCGTACAAAATATGAATTTAATGCTAGATTTTGAAGAGTCAACAGGATTAAAGCAAGCAGCATTATTACCATAGTAGAAAGTTTAGCAAATCTGTTAAAAGTCAATACAATTTTGTTACAATATGTAACATATTGTTTAGGAATAGAAAATATATGGCACTAGAGTATAAATTTGAGCAAGGGCAGATGCGTGTTAAACCATCAAGCGCTCAAGGGAAGCTTTGCTGGTATTTTGTTATCCTTTTAAGCTTACTGCTACTAGCAGGAGCTGCTTGGTTATTTATATCAGGCTACTTAATTCCTGCTGATGCAAATGCAAATAATACATTTGCTACTAGCCTAAGAGGAAAAATAAATGAGCAGAAACATCTTGTTGAAACGCAAAAAGAAAAAATTAAAAACTTAGAGCAGCAACTAGGTATCGTAAAACGTGAGCGAGAAATACAAAAAGTTGCAAATGAAAAATTAAATATAAAACTACAACTTGAAGAAAAAAAGTTAGGAGAAGCTTCGGAAGAATTATTACTTTATGGCAATATATTAAATAAAAAAGACCTTAAACAAGGTTTACATATTCAACATTTTGGTCTAAATCTCGTAGAAGTTGATCATAACGGCAATAAACTTAAAGATAAAAATCGTTATCATTATCGTGTTGTATTATCCTATATTCGCCGTGATGAATCTTCAATAGAAGGTCATTTCTCTATTACAATTACAGGAAAACAAGGCAATAGAACCACTACACTACGCCATGAAAACTTAGTACCTCGTGATATAGGTAAAGCACTAACACGATTTTCACTAAAATATTATCAAAGTTTAGAAAGTGAAATAGAGTTACCAGATGGCTTTAAGCCGGATAAAGTGAAATTAACGGTTAATCCTTCTACTGGAAAAACCATAGAAAAAAGCTATGATTGGTTTACGGCAATAAAATAGTTATTACACAATTTATTAAGGAGTGTTGTTCATGTTCAAAAACAAAAAATCATCATCGTTAGATAATGATCAAAAAATTAAAAGTGCAAAAATTGATACCTTATTAGGTCGAGGTACAACGATTGATGGTGATATTCGCTTCTCAGGGGGGTTACATATAGAAGGAATGATTAAAGGTAATCTAACAGCTGATGATAAGGATGCAATGTTAGTTCTCAGTGAACATGGACATATCCAAGGTGAAGTAAGAGTACCTAATATTGTTGTGAATGGAACTATAGATGGGGATGTTTTTGCCAATGGTAAAGTTGAGCTCTACGAAAAAGCTCGTGTCTGTGGTGATGTTTATTACAATCTGTTAGAAATGGCGGTTGGTTCGGAGGTTAATGGCAAACTTGTCCGCCAAAAAGATGACACAGGTTATGCAGGTACACCTGCTGTATCTGAAGCTGTTAGTGCTGAGCCAGAGCCATCTTGAACAGTTTGATTCAAAAATATCAATATCAGTATAAATGGTATTTTCTGAATACTTTCATAGCTATTATAGTTTCTTGCTCATATTATGGATGAATGGTACTGTTAAAGCATTAACTACTTTGTCTGGAGACACTTTAAATGAATGCTGAAACAAACACATCAACTGATCCATTGGTCTTTACTGATGCCGCTGCTGCAAAGGTTGGAGCTTTGATTAAAGAAGAAGATAATGACAACCTAAAACTGCGTGTTTTTGTTACAGGAGGTGGTTGTTCTGGTTTCCAATATGGCTTTACATTTGATGAAGATATACAGGATGGTGATACACAAGTCACTAAAGATGGTGTAACGTTATTGATCGATCCAATGAGTTTTCAATATCTAGCAGGTGCAGAAATTGACTATACTGAAGGGCTAGAGGGAGCTCAATTTGTAATCAGAAATCCAAATGCAACAACAACCTGTGGTTGCGGCTCATCGTTTAGTACAGACTAACTCTGCTTTTGAGTTGTCATGTATAAAGGCTGCGTATTATGCAGCCTTTTTTATGCAGTAAATCCCTATATTAAACGATTGAATACGTAGAAGATTGCAAACATATCTTTTATTAAAATTTTAACTTTATGAATATCAAACTTATTAAACTCATTATCAGCATACTGCTAATTATTTTAGTAGTGGCTTATCAGCTATATCAGTCGAAACAAGGAACATCACCACCGACAACAACACAAAATCAAGATCAAAATGTATCACAACAAGCGGTATTAGATAAGATCAGGCAAGCTAAACATGATACCAATGCCCGTTTTTGGTTAACACTTGATGCAACGGTGATTAAAAAACTTAAAGATGATCGTAAAGGTAGCCAGCATCAAAGATTCTTAGTTAAAGCTGCTGATGACATAACGTTATTGATTGCTCATAATATTGATATTGCAGATTATGTTCCGCTTTCTGTTGGGGATAAGGTTCGCATCAAAGGGCGTTATGAATGGAATCATCGCGGTGGAGTCATTCACTGGACACACTACGACCAACGTAACCACCGAGAACGTGGTTGGATTTATTACAATGGCAAATATTATAAATAAACTTAAAAACCATGAAAAACACCGAATCTAACATCATATACCTCAAAGACTACAAAAAAACAAACTACCAAGCCGAGTCAATTGAATTAACCTTTTCATTAGACGAAGCTTTTACACTGGTAAAATCAAAAACTGTCTATCAGCAAAACCATGAAGCTGATAACACGCTACAGCTTGACGGTGAAGCATTAGAATTATTATCCGTTAAGCTTGATGATAAAACACTCAGCACAGACGACTACGAACTCAGCGATGAAGGCATGATACTAAGGAATCTGCCAGAGCGATTTACCCTAGAAATCGACACACGGATTTACCCACAAAATAACACCTCACTCGAAGGTTTATACAAATCCAGCGGCAATTTCTGTACGCAGTGCGAGGCTCAAGGTTTTAGAAAAATCACCTATTATCAAGACCGCCCTGATGTTATGGCAAGCTTTACTACGCAAATTATTGCCGACAAAGAAAAATACCCCGTTCTGCTATCCAATGGTAATTTGCTGAATCATGGTGATTTAGCCGATGGTCGCCATTGGGCAAAATGGCAAGATCCATACAAAAAGCCGGCTTATTTATTCGCTCTTGTCGCAGGGGATTTACAAAATGTAGAAGACCGTTTCACCACAAAATCAGGGCGAGAAGTTACCTTAAAAATTTATACCGAAGCCCATAATATCGACAAATGCGACCACGCTATGCAATCCCTCAAGCGGGCAATGCAGTGGGATGAAGAACGCTTTGGGCTAGAATATGATTTAGATATTTACATGATTGTTGCCGTTGATGACTTCAATATGGGGGCAATGGAAAATAAAGGCTTGAATATCTTCAACTCAAAATTAGTCTTTGCCAGCCCTGAAACCGCAACGGATAACAGCTATACTGCTATCGAAGCCGTCATTGGGCATGAATATTTTCACAATTGGACAGGCAATCGCGTCACTTGTCGAGATTGGTTTCAACTGAGTTTAAAAGAAGGCTTAACCGTATTCAGAGACCAAGAATTTACCTCCGATTTACACTCACGAGCTGTCAAGCGAATTGAGGACGTTAGCCTGTTACGCAGTGCTCAATTTGCCGAAGATGCCAGCCCAATGGCTCACCCCGTTCGCCCTGCCTCATTCTCAGAAATTAATAACTTCTACACGCTAACCGTGTATGAAAAAGGGGCAGAAGTGGTGCGTCTTTACCACACATTGCTCGGTGAAGAAGGCTTTCAGAAAGGCATGAAGCTCTATTTTGAACGTCATGATGGGCAAGCTGTAACGACTGAAGACTTTATGGCAGCGATGGCAGATGCCAATGGCAAAGATTTAAGCCAATTTCAAACGTGGTACGACCAAGCAGGTACACCAACGGTGGCAGTTAGCATGGAATATGATCAAGCCAAGCAACAATGCCAATTACACTTCAAACAAAGCTGCCCAGCAACACCAGAATCCGATAGCAAGCAACCTTTTATCATCCCGTTCAAGCTTGGCTTACTGAACACCAAAGGTGAGGATTATGATTTAGGTTTAGACAATCAACTGCTTGTATTGACTGAAGCAGAGCAGAGTTTCAGTTTTGAAAATATCAGCGAAAAACCTGTGCCATCGCTATTAAGAGGCTTTTCTGCTCCTGTTAAAGTCGAATACGATTACAGCACAGCGGATTATTTATTCCTAATGAAGCACGACAGCGATGAGTTTAACCGCTGGAATGCCATCCAACAGCTTGCTCTAAAATTATTGCTAGATATGCTGGAGAAGCATAAAAAAGGCGAGGCTTATGGCTTAGAGCATGACATTATCGAAGCCTATCAACAAGTCCTCAATAATGAGCAACTTGACCCTGCATTCCGAGCCAAAGCCTTAGCATTGCCATCATCGTTGCTTCTTGTTGAAGCCAGTAAACCCGCTGACCCGCAAGCGATATTTGAAGTGCGTGAAACCATGCACAAAACCCTAGCCAATGCTCTGCGGGTGGACTTTGAAAAGCAATATGAACAATTGCAAGACAAAGGTGATTATCAAATCGACTCACAAAGCATGGGCAAGCGAGCCTTGAAAAATACCTGCTTAGGCTACCTGAGTGCGATTGACGATGACGGCATTGTTGAAACCATTTATCAGCAATTTAAAACGGCGAATAATATGACTGACCAGCTCGCGGCATTCTCCTGTTTGGCAAATTTACAAACAGAACAAACCAACAAAGCCATTGCAGAATTCCACGAACAATGGAAAGACAATAGTCTCGTCATGGATAGCTGGTTTGCCGCACAAGCCTCATCTAAACGCGAAGATACCCTAGAGCGAGTCAAGCAATTAATGCAGCACGAGCTATTTGATATTCGTAATCCCAACAAAGTACGCTCTGTTATCAACAGTTTCGCAGTCAATCTAGTAAGATTCCATGCCGCAGACGGCAGTGGCTATGAATTTGTCGCCGAGCAAGTCATGGAACTTGATAAACTCAACCCACAAGTTGCATCTCGTCTAGTTCGTTCTCTAATGAACTGGAAACACTACGAAGCAAATCGAGCCGAAAAAATGAAACAACAACTCGAACGCATCGCCGCCAAAGAGCAGCTATCAAAAGATGTAACAGAAATTGTGGATAAAAGTTTACCTTAAAAGGATATGGGAAATTATTGTTAAATTGGTGTAGAAAATCCCGATTAAGTTATAATATTTTATGACTTGATTAGTGTTTTTTTAACCAGGTTTCAACGGTTTGAAAGCGTTGTTGCTGCTGTTTTCTAAATTCAAGTGATACATCACAGAACAAGTAATATTGTTGTATTTTCTCATAAACTTGTTCAAGGTTTTCTTGCTCTGTCATTGTGCCTAGCATTTGCTTGGATAGACGCGAGACTTGGTACTCCATGCGCTCTTGCTGATAGGCTTCGGGCGAGGGAATTTTGAGTAGTATTTCAATTTCAAGCATAAGCTGTTGAAGTTTTTTCTCATTTTCTGCGTAGGCTTGAGTATCACTTGCTTCTGATGAGAATTGTTTTTGTATTTGCTGCTCTAGTGTTTGGTTTTGCAAGGCAGGCAAAGCATCCCATTCTGCTTGGACATCTTCACCTTGTCGTTTTTGCTGGCAGAGTGCCGATTTTTTGCCAAGCAGTAATAATTGCTCACGCTTTTCTCGTTCTTGCTGGTGAGCAAGCTTTTCAGTGAGTGCAGTTTGTGCTTGGCTGAAGCTTTTTTCTAATTGGGCAGCTTGTTTGCCTTTGGGCAGTTTTTGAATGGCATTGAAGTCATCTTCTAATTGTGGGAGCTTTTTGGCGGCTTGTTCAAGCTCAGCTCCTTCAAGTGTGAGCAATTGCTCTAATTCAGTCAAAATAGCCTGTTTCTTTTCGAGATTATCTTTTAGCTCAGCCTGCGTTGCTTGACGTTCGCTTCGTTGTTGCTCGAAGATATTGTCCAGTACTGTTCTAAAAGCTGCCCATAGTTTTCGCTCGTCAGAACGCTTTGCGGTTACTGTTGGCTTCCATTGAGCTTGCAGTGCTTTGGCTTGCTCAATAATATCGAGTAAATCTGCACCTTTCTCTAGTTCAAGCTGCAAGGCTTCTGCTTGTTTGACAAGATTTTCTCGACGTGTCCAATTGATGCGTCGCTCATTTTCAAGATGCACTTCAATGGCATCCATCGCATCATTAAAAGCCTGATTGACCATCTTCCATTTATTACGGTTGACACTGCCAATCTGCTTCCATTGTGAGCGAAGTTTGTTAATCTTTTGTGTAATTGCTTTCCAATCAACATTTTTCCAGTCGGTTTCTTTTTCTAGCGTTTCTAGTTGCTGACAAATATCAAGACGCTTGTGTAAATTCTGCTCTCGCTTGCGAGCTTCTTCATCATAATAGGCTTTACAAGGCTCATAAGCCTGTGTGCAAATGCTGTCAAACTTTTCCCATAAATGTTGATGTTTGCTAGGATCCATTTTGCCTAAGTGTTTCCAATCATTACGCAATTTTCTTAGCTGTTTCGCTCGGTCAAGAGGGGCAATTTCTTGATCATCACGAAGCTGTTCAGCCTGTTCAATCAATTGCTCCCGTACTTTATCTGTTCCCCAATGTCGCCATGATTGAGCCGATTTAATGGTGGGCGTAGCAGCAGCTAAACGTTTTTTTATACGGTGATATTGGTCTTGTGGAATACCGTGTAAAGTATTGAGCCGTTTATATGTCGCTTGATAGGATTGTATCGCTTTGCCTAGTTGATCCGCTTCAATATCTGCTTCCATGCTATCTAATAGCTGATGAATTTCGACAAGCTTATCCTTTACCACTGCTTCTTGCTTCTTAAGTTTTATTGTCAAACTATTAATATGCTGCTTATATTCTTGCTGTAATTCGCTAATATCAAGGTCAATAGGAGCTTTGAGAGCTGCCCATTGCTTTTGCAATGTGTTGATCTGCTTTTGAGAGATTCCCCGCTTACTATTGTTTAGCTGTTTTGCTTTATGACAAATGGCTTGGAATTGCTTGAATGATTTTTGCTTGGCAGTAAATTCTGCAATGACCTTTTCTAATTTTTTATGACGAGCTTGGTAGTCATTACTCATGCTTTCTGCCATGTCGTTGGGCAATTTTTCCTGTAATTCCTGCCAACTTAATTCTGCTGCCTGAGTAATCTCACGGATAGTGTCTTGTGATAATTCATAGTTTTTACTTTGCTTTAAATCATCATGTAGTTTATCTAAGGTTGCAGTAATGGCGTTAAAGCTTTGTTTCAAAGGTTTTAGCTTTTCTTCCTGCTGTTGATAGTCCGCAAGCTTGCGTTCAAAGGCTAAAATGGCTTGGGAATAACGCTTTTGTAAATCATCAGGAATATCAACATTTGCCACTTTCCATTGTTGTTGAATCATCAAAAAGCGAGTTTTTGCCTGTTGCCAGTGCTGTGTTTCTCCCAATCCTGCTAGTTCATTGCAGAGTTTATTTAATTGTCCAAGCTGCTCTTGCTTGGCTTTTTCTTGTTGTAATTTTTCTTTTAAAAATTGACGCAAGCGTTTGTTGTTTTTTGTAAATTTCTCAAGCTGTTTAAGATGCTCATAGCTTGTTAGTTTTTGAGCTGCAAGAAACTGTAACTCTTTTGATTGCTTGTCAGATGCGATTTCAAATAATAGCTGTTGGTCATCAATATGCTCGAGAGCTTGTTTGCGTATTGCTGGGCTTTTGCTGTTGTCCTTGACGATTTTCTGATGCACTGCCTTATCATCAATTAAGCCATAAACCATTGCCAAGGCTTTGTCATCAATATCATGCGATATTGCTAAATCAGCCAAACGCTGCTGGGCTGCATGACTAATATTCGATGATTGCTCAGATGCTAATGCAGAAAGCGTTTCAATGTGCTGTAGCTTGTTAATCGCTGCGACACGAACGCTAGTATCAGGGTCATTTTTTGCCAGTTGAATCAACTCTTGGCTGTTTTCTGCAAGCTTTGCAATTGCCTTTATACGAACAGAAGGATGTTTATTTTGCCATTTAGGTTTAAACAGTTTTTTTAGCATTGTTTGCCCTTTGTATTCTACAGGAGATATTTATATTTTAAATCATGAATTAATAATATAGTTTTTGGTAAATTTAGGCATTACTGCCATAATATAAGTTATCAATTTAATCATCGTTGTATAATATATAAATAAAGTCATACTTGAACATATGAAAACAACAATATCAATACCTGATCTAACCTATGCTGACATTAATCTCTCCAGCTAAAAAACTTGATTACGAAACACCTGCCACAACGGATACCTATACCATTCCTGATTTTTTAGAGTATTCGCAAGAGTTGATTGATCAGCTCAGTGCCTATGCCCCGCATGAGATTGCCAGCTTAATGAAATTGAGTGATAAATTAGCCCTACTTAATGCAGAACGCTATAACGCATGGCATACACCGTTTACTCCTGAGAATGCCAAGCAATCTGTATTGGCTTTTAAAGGTGATGTTTATGAGGGAATGGATGCAGGTAATTTTTCGCAGGATGAACTGGAATTTGCTCAACAGCATCTACGAATTTTATCAGGTTTATATGGCATTCTACGCCCGCTCGATTTAATGCAAGCCTATCGCCTAGAGATGGGTACTCGCTTACAAAATGCTCGCGGTAAAAATCTCTATGAATTTTGGGGAAGTATTGTTACCGATAAAATCAATGAAGAACTACAGCAACATGACAACAAAACCATTGTTAATTTAGCCTCGAATGAATATTTTAAAGTCGTAAAAAAGAAAGAGCTGATTGGCGAGCTATACACCCCTATCTTTAAAGACTTTAAAAATGGTAACTATAAAGTCATTAGCTTCTACGCTAAAAAAGCACGCGGCATGATGTGTCGCTATATGATCGAAAATAAAATTGATGACGTTGAAGCCCTGAAAGACTTTGATTTAGGCGGATATTGCTATAACGAAAGTATGTCAACGGCTAAAGAATGGGTGTTTATTCGGAATATTGAGGCTTCCTAAAGGAGGCTCTGATTAAGTCGGGCGGAATTTCTCGATAGATAAAATCGTTCAGTTTTTGTATAAAAATCGAACTAATAGTCGCTCTATTGGTGAGATTTTTAGGCAAAAACTGGGCGATTTTAGCATCGAGAAAACAGCTCATAACTTGATCATAGGTTCCTAAAGCTAGAGCATAAAATCAATTGCTCGAATAACATCTGCAGGATCAAGCTCTTTCAAGCAATCACTTTGGCTTTGTTTGTGCTTATCACAGCCTTCTTCATAACAGGGGAGACAAGGCTTATCTTTCCCCTGAATAATCACGACATTGTTTTTTTGTTGCCATGGAAAGGCTTTTTTTACATAAGGATTTTCTAAGGTTAAATAATTAGCAGGGAAAGGTCCCCATTTCACGACATTGCTAGGACCGAACAATGCAAGCGTTTTACACCCTATTGCAGCTGCCATGTGTGTAATCGAGGTATCAGGACCGATAAAAAATTCAGCCGATTGTAAATAATAGCCCAGCTCGGAAATATGGGTTCTTCCCGCTAGATTAATTAGCTTGCCACAAGCCAGTTGCTTATTTATCTGTGAGCAGATTTTTTTATCTTTTTCAGTATTTGCTCCTGTGAGGATAACTAATAAATCTTTTGATAATAAATGGGCAACAACAGCCTGCCATCCTGCAACCGTCCATTCTTTATACGTCCACATCGGTGAAGGATGCACAATGGCAAATCGACTTTTCGGTAGGCTGGGCTTATCAATGGCTTTAGGTGGAATAACGCTTGGAATGGCGGGAATATTCAAAGGTTCAAGCAATTTTAAATTTTGTAAAACCGTGTGTGTATTGACATTATCCAATAATGTCCAATATTGGCAAGATCGTCGCTTCCATGCCGTATGCCATGAAATTTTATCAATTAAACCCATTCTTTTTTTTGCGGCTAACCACGCATAAAAATGTGGCTTATCGCCAGCAAGAGTCGTTATTGATAAATCATATTGATGGAAAATTCTTTTGACTAAATCAGTAAATTCTTTAAAACGAGGTTTTTCTGATATTTGAATAACACGGCGAATATCCTGATTACCTTCCAACATTTGGCATTTATTTTCATAGCCAAGTACATCAATAATGCAATCAGGATGGACTTTCTTGATGCTGTGTATTAATGGTGTTACCAATAATACATCCCCAATTTGGCGTGTGGCGATAATGAGAATTTTGTGGATGTTATCAAAATATTCACTCATTATCATAGTCTAATACCTATTTTGCCCAATTCCCATAAAAAATATTTATATCATCATAGTAACCCGCTTTCAACAAATGACGTAACCTCATCCCCAATAATAAAATGATCAAGCACACGCACATCAATAAGCGTTAGCGATTCTTTTAATTTTTGAGTAATACGAATATCAGCTTGGCTAGGTTCGGCAACACCTGATGGGTGGTTGTGAGCAAAAATCACCGCAGCGGCATTATGTTGAATGGCTTTACGGACAACCTCTCGCGGGTGTACGCTTGCACCGTCGATTGTGCCGCGAAAAAGTTCTTCATATTCAATAATGCGATGGCGATTATCTAAAAATAAGCAAGCAAAGACCTCATAAGGATAATCTCGTAAGCGTGATAATAGATATTGTTGTACCATTTTTGGGTTCGTGATTTCTATACCACGAGTTACTTTCTCGGACAAAAAGCGGCGACTCATCTCAATAACCGCTTGTAATTGCACATATTTCGCCTGCCCCATGCCTTTGCTTTGGCAGAAGCGTTGTTCATCAGCAGCGAGTAAATTTCGTAAACCTTTGTATTCGTCCAATAACTCTCTAGCTAAATCGACGGCTGTTTTCCCTTTGATACCTACCCGAAGAAAGATTGCCAATAGCTCTGCATCGGATAAATGTTCAGCACCTTTTTGTAATAATTTTTCACGCGGACGCTCTTCCGCAGGCCAATCAGTTATCGCCATTTTGTTCTTATCTCCTAACAAGGTTAGAATAGTATTTATGACAAAATCACAAACAAAAAACATTCTTTTGGGGATAACTGGTGGTATTGCTGCCTATAAATCGGCTGAATTAACTCGTTTGCTTATCAAGCAAGGCTATAGCGTGCGGGTTTGCATGACCCAAGCGGCGACTCAGTTTATTACCCCGTTGACCTTGCAGGCATTATCGACTCATCCTGTGCATTTAGATTTATTAGACACACAGGCAGAATCAGCAATGGGGCATATTGAACTAGCTCGCTGGGCAGATCATATCCTTATCGCACCTTGCACCGCTGATTTTATCGCCAAAATGGCACATGGTTTTGCTGATGATTTGCTCTCAACCGTATGTCTAGCCAGCAACGCCCCTGTCAATATTGCCCCTGCCATGAATCAACAAATGTGGAAGCATCCCGCTGTGCAAAATAATGTGCAGACGCTAATTGCAAACGGAGTCAATATTTTTGAGCCTGCTGCGGGAGAGCAAGCCTGTGGCGATATTGGAGTTGGGCGAATGCTTGAACCAAGCGAGATTATCGACCGCTTAGCCATTACTGAAACACACTCTCGGCAATTAGCAGGAGTGAAATTATTGATAACCGCAGGTGCGACCCGCGAAGCCATTGACCCTGTCCGCTATTTAACAAATCGCAGTTCAGGAAAAATGGGCTATGCTATTGCTCAAGCAGCTCAGCAAATGGGGGCGGAGGTGACGTTAATTTCTGGTATCGGCTGCTTGCCCAAGCCATCAGGGCTTACAAGAATTTCTGTCGAATCAGCTAATGATATGTACCAAGCGGTGCTAAAACAGGCTGAAAACTGCGATATTTTTATTGCCACTGCTGCAGTTGCTGATTATTCGCCTGTTCAGCAAAATACCCATAAAATAAAAAAGACCGCTAATCATTTACAGCTTGAGCTACAAAAGAACCCTGATATTTTAGCCACTGTCAGCCAGCAATTTCCCAATATATTCACTGTTGGTTTTGCTGCCGAGACGGATAACCTTATTCAATATGCTCGCCAAAAATTGACCAACAAAAAACTGGATATGGTTGCTGCCAACTGGGTCGGCAAAGACAAGGGCTTTGATCAAACAGAGAATGCACTCGAAGTTTTATGGAAAGATGGGCAATGCTCACTGCCCACAATGCCCAAACAGCAATTAGCGAAAGAACTGCTATATTTAGTAGAGAAAAATTACCGAAACAAGGATAAATAATGTCAACACCGACAATTGATTTTAAGATATTAGATAAACGCATCGGCACAGAAATCCCACTACCTGAATACACCACCGAAGGTTCCGCAGGCATGGACTTACGAGCTTGTATTGATGGCAGCATCGAACTTAAACCAGGTGAAACCCAATTAATCCCAACAGGAATAGCTATCCATATTGCCGATAACAAGCTGGCAGCCACTATCTTGCCACGTTCAGGCTTAGGGCATAAACACGGTATTGTCCTCGGCAATTTAGTCGGCTTAATTGATTCTGATTACCAAGGTCAACTTTATATCTCTTGTTGGAATCGTGGGGATAGCAGTTTCACCATTGAAGCTGGTGACCGCATTGCTCAAATTGTTTTCGTTCCAGTAGTACAAGTGAAACTTAATCAGGTTGATGATTTCTATGAAACAGAACGCGGCGAAGGTGGCTTTGGTTCCTCAGGGCATAAATAAACTGATCGTTCCCCTTTTTAAGATACAAAGATTTAATCTTCTATTAAGAAGATT
>JALWYT010000222.1 GCA_026992705.1 Thiotrichaceae bacterium | reverse complement strand
GGATAATTGTTATAATGCCAAGCGCAAATATTACATCAGGGCGCACAACCGAAGATATGCGCGAGCCCACGGCGCTTGATTGCATACGGCTGACCGTGCCGCCCATTCCGCCACCGCCGCCGGTCGCATTTTTTGATTTTGGCATTACGAATTTATCAGTTGACCAAATATAGGCTGTGGACTCCCCTTGAATGACTTTGTACTTCTGACATTGAGAAGAACTGTACATGCACCACAGTCTCCAGTTCCACAACCTAACTTTGTCCCTGTTAAGTTTAAATCTTTTCTTAAAACCTCATTTAATGTTTTCCAAGGATAAACTGCAATTTCATATTCATCTCCATTTACTTTAAATTTTATCAATTTCTTTTTCATCTTCCACTCCTAAAATGATATAATTCAGCAAATTTATAGCAAAAAACTTACCATTTGTAAAATGGTTTTATTATAGTTATTTGAATAAATTTTTCTACTGTATGTTTTATCCACAGAAAAAGATAACTGCTTGTTTTCTAAAAATTTAGATATAAAAAAGCTCAATGGCTGAGATACCAACTTTTAAGTGTAATGATGAATTTCTTGTATTTTTAGAAATCAGAAATTTAATACATTCCTAACTTCTTCTTCCAATCTTCATATAAACTCCATTTATACTTAGGATCATCAGTTACTCGTTTCCAATAGAGGTTGCCTGAGTTTCGCCAAGGATCTAACAATATACCTGTGTACCAAGGCTTGCCTTTGGCAACAACAACAGCACTGTTGTGTTCATCATGCTTTGCTCGATTGGCAATTGTCCAAGTAAAGTCAACGGTTCGATAATTTTTTGCACGCAGGTGTTTTAACATATCTGTTGTCCATTGATAACAAAGCCCACGTTGACGTATCCCTGAATTAACAAAGATATTTTGCAATGAAGGTGGCCAGACTAGATTATATTTATTAGTTAAATACATAGGATAGACCACTGCATTGTAAGCAACATCAGTGGCTTCTTTAGGATCAACACTTAAGTCTAATTGTAGAATGGCTTGTCTTAAACCTTTAATACTTTTTTTTTGATCAAATGTTAAGCTTTTCGCATAAGCATTGCCGTCGTTAGTAAGCCCAACATTTTTAAAGTTTACGGTACAACCGGTTGTAAAGCTCACAATAAACAGCAATAACATCAAACGAAATGCAGTGATCATTATTCATTTTCCTTCTTATAGTGCATCAGGTAATTGATACCTACATCCTTGCCCAAGGAGTAAGTCTGAAAAATAGGGTTGTACGTCATACCCGTAATATCGTTAAGCATAAGCCCAGTTGCTCTTGCCCATGACTCAAGTTCCGATGGACGGATAAATTTTGCATACTCATGTGTACCTTTGGGGAGCAAATTGAGTATATATTCAGCTCCAATGATGGCAAAAACAAAGGATTTGGGGTTGCGGTTGATGGTTGAGAAGAATACATCACCGCCGGGTTTGACTAGTTTTGCACAGGCTGTAATCACTGAGGCGGGGTCAGGAACGTGCTCAAGCATCTCTAAACAGGTTACGACATCATATTGTCCAGCTTCTTGCTCTGCTAATTCTTCGACAGAAATTTGCTGGTAATCAATCTCTACACCCGTTTCTAAGCTATGCAGATTGGCAACACTTAGCGGTGTTTCGCCCATATCAATTCCTTTGACCTGTGCCCCTCGCAGAGCCATGCTTTCCGATAAAATACCGCCACCGCAGCCAACATCAACAACTTTCTTCCCCTTAATATTAGCTCGCTCATCAATGTAGTTTAGACGTAAGGGGTTAATATCATGTAGCGGTTTAAATTCACTATCACGATCCCACCAACGGTAGGCAAGTGCTTCAAATTTTTGGACTTCATTGGGGTCAACATTTTGCATGATGATTCCTTAAGCTGATGATGAAACATGTAGTTTAGTGTTTTTTATCGGCTTTTCCAAAATAAATCAAAACTTGTTTCTATACTCCATACACAGCTTCAAATTTTAATTATTGAGCACATAACGATTGAACAAGAAATATATCTACATAATAAGCCTTTGCATTATTGCCACGTTGAGTTTGCTATTGTTTTCATCTGATAAATCTTCATCGGTCGATATTTCCTTTTATCATTGGAAAAATAGTTATCAATTAGATAACACTCAGCTTAAACAGGCTCATGCTAAACATATTTATATTAAATTTTTGGACATTGCTTATAGCGATAAATTAGAAGTTATTGCGACTCGTTTTATTAAGCCTGCTCCTGCTAATGCGATTCCTGTGGTTTATATTGATAATCAGGTATTAAAGCATGGACTGGTTGATAAGCTTTATCACTTAATCAAGCAGAAAATTAATCCTGCAAAATATACGCAATTACAGCTTGATTGCGATTGGTCGCTGATGACTAAAACACGTTATTTTACATTGCTTAGGCGGCTTAAACGTGATTATGGCGAGCTATCCGCCACGATTCGTTTACATCAAATTAAATACTTTAAGAAAACAGGAGTACCACCTGTCAGCAAAGGGGTGTTGATGTATTACAATATGTCCAATATTCAAGATATTACGATTAAAAATTATATTTTAGATGTCGATACGGCAAAAAAATATCATGTAAATTTTGAGCAATATCCATTGCCTTTAGACCTCGCTCTGCCGCTTTATTCCCAAGTTCGTGTTATTCGCCAACATAAAGTGGTGACTGTTTTAAGCGATAAAATATTAGATCAAAGTCAATTAAAGCCACTTACGGATAATAAATTTGAAGTTATTCAAGCACATTATCTACAAAGCAACTATCTTTATAAGAATGATATATTGGTGATTGATCAGGTTACTCAAGATGATTTACTCACTGCGGCTAAAGGGTTGCGGTTATTGATTCAGCCTAAAGAGATTATTTTTTACGATTTTAATCATGCAAAGAACTTTACTTATGAAACATTGGAAAGTATTGCTCATCTTTTTAATTAGCTTGCCTAGCCTTGTTTTTGCTTGTGCGAGTTTTGATTATGGTACTTATTACATTGAGCGAGGCTTTAATATTTTGCATAAAGACCTCGCAGGCAATGAATTTAGGCGGGTGACTAATAGTCAATATATTGCTTTTTATAATGAAAAAAATGATCAACAAGTCGAGGCAACGAAGCAAGTTAATCTTAAAGAATGGGCAAAATATCTTGATAAACCCGTAGAAGCTGTTGAGAAAATTATTTATGATGGTGAAACTGATCGCTCGCTTTCTGCTGATATGCAAGACTATCTCGCTTTTATGCGGCAGGCTGAGCCATTGGTTGATTATGATCATATTTGGGGAATGGATGAAAATACAGACCTTAAAGCACCCTCCTATAAAGCCATTGATACCACAAAAGCTAGCCTAGATAAACAAGCTATTCCTAAATTTTTAAGACTACGCTATTTGTTCGGTGCAATGCGTTTGGCTCATTATATTGAAGACTTTGACAAAGAAGCCGCCTTATATGAGCAGTATTATCCTGAGCTTGCTGATGTTGATAGTGAGGTGCAATTCTGGATTGCGGCACTTAAAGCTGGAATGGATAAAAAACAGGGGAAAGCGGCTCTTGCTGCTTATGAATTCGCTCAAATCTTTAAATCATCAAAAACCAAACGCTATTCGGCTTATGTTGATTTCTCCATCACTAGCGATAAAGATTGGCATAAGTTAATGTCGTACTGCAAATCCGACGATGAAAAGGCATTAATGTATTTTATCCGAGCTTTGAAGCCTAAAGCGAATTCTTTACAGGAGTTAAAACAAATTTATGCCATTGCCCCAAATTCTGTTTGGGTTGATGCTTTATTGTTGCGTGAATTGGAGTATGTGCAATTTGCGAAACAAACGAAGGAGAATCAACCTAGAGCTTGGTATAATTATACGCTGGATTACAGTTCTAAAATATTAATCAGTGATATTGATCAATATAGCACGGCTGAACAGCAAAAATTAACCGATCAAAAAGTCCAACGACGCATAGAATATATCAATAATCTAAAACAAATCGTTCAACAAATTCGCACCGAAGGCAAGCATAAAGACCTCTTCCTCAGTGATTATGCAGAGATTTATTTACGCTTATTATCAGGTGAAAAAACCACGATGCACGATGTGGGGATGCTACAAACTAAGTATCAAGAAGACCCGCGTTACCCTTATATTGAGCCATTAAAGCTATTTGTTTATTTGGATCATATTCCTACAGTTAATGCGAAGATTGAGTCTGAAATTTCTATCTATTTGAAACGTATTAGCCACATGCAAGGAGGTGGTCTTAATTTTTTAGATATTTTGGCTTATACCTTTATCAAGTTGGAGCCATTATATAAAGATAAAAAATCAGCATTTAAACACTATATTGCTAAATATCGTGGTTCGTTTAACCCAGATAATATTAGCATTGCTGAATTAGAGGACATGCGTCGGCTTATCAATAAAAAGGATAAAAATTTCCTAGAGCAACAAATGCTAAATTATGGTGAGGATGAGTATGATGATACTTCTATACCCGATGATCCTAGAGAAATAATTGCCAAGCGTTATCTTGCCAAGCATCAATATCAAAAAGCCAATAACATACTGTCGCAAATAAAAGCAGGCACAAAAATTGAGACAGAATACGATCCCTTTGCAAATAGTCTAGCAGGTAATAATCGTAATAAATATGATAAAATCACCACCCGAGAGCTTGCTAAAAAACTAGCAGAATTAAGCAATAAATTAGCAAGCAATCCTGAGGATGCCGAAGCTCACTATCAATTAGCAACTGCTGCTTATAATCTCACATGGTTTGGTAACTCACCTATGGTACTTCGATATTATCGCTCAACCGTTTCATGGAAATATGGCATAATCGACCTTAGCTATGCCAAGCAGCATTACCAACAAGCAATACAATACAGCAATGATAATGAACTAAAAGCCAAAGCCCTTTATGCCCTCGCTAAAATTGAATTTAATGAAAAGTATATGGAAGAAGGAGAAAACAATGCCGAATCTTGGTTTGATGAATATGATTTTTTAGGTGAAGCTTTAAAAACCAGTGTTGATAAACTGAAAAAAAGAAAATTCGGACATTATTTTAAAAAACTCCAACAATACAAAAACACAGATTACTACAATGATATTATAGCCCAGTGTACGATTTATCGTATAGGTGAAAAATGGTAATTAGTATATCAATTACTCTTGCTGACTTGATGATACAGTACGTGCTGTGTTATCAACATAGCTTGGACTTGTTTCTGTCGCGACAGATACTTTATTTGGAGCAATATTCAAAAGAGCTTGTGATACACTTCGGCGGATATTATAGCGTTTTAAGATATCTTCATTACGTGCTTCAGCAGCTTTTCTGTCCATAATGAGTTGGTAACCGAATTTGTCTTCAAATGTAATAAAATCATCAGTTGAAGTGTTTAGAATATGATAAAATTCCTCGATATTAGCAAAATGTTTACCATTAATTTTATCAACAATTATATCAGTAATGTTATGATAGCCTTTGTTAATTGAATCAGCGAGAACCTGTGAGAGTACCACAACTTCCTGCTTGTCTTCGGTTGACCATTGATAAGCTTCTTCGGGAGTCCATTTAGTTTCTAGCATATAATTGGTAGTAAGCGGCATAAAGACAAATCCTCCCCAAATAAAATAAACAGGCTCTTTATCAAAAAATTCATACGGTACAAGGCGGTAGGGATTATAGCCTTGTGCAAGCTTAACTTTTACTGTTTTTGCCTCACCATTACGTAAAATATCGAAGGTAATCGTCTCGCCAATTTGATGTTGATCAAGATAAAACCAATGTGAGATGTATTCATTAGGTCGATATTCAACTTGTTCTGAATCAGTAACTTTGTGACCATCGATTGCTGTAATGACATCATTAACTTGGATAATACCTTTTGCAGGAGAATTGTAATTTACATGGTAAACTAATGCTCCTGTAACACCTTTAGGAATATGATGCTTACGCTTGATGGCAGGATTTCTCATATCCTGTGTTTGAACACCAAGCCCAGGAAAACCATCACGTTTACCATCTTCAATATCTTTAAGAAAGTGTTTAAGTACAGGAATAGGAACCATATAACCAATATTATCTGCCTTCATACGACGTTGCATCACCACACCAATCAGTTTTCCATCTGAGATAATAGGACCACCACTGTTACCGCTGTTAATTGCAGCATCGACTTGTACGGCTAATAAATTTTCTCCACTGTGAGCATAACGTTGGTATTCAATACGTGAAACAACACCTTTGGTAACACTCATGGTATCACCTCCCATTGGGAAACCATACACTAATACTTCTTGTTGCACTTTGGGTAAATCACCTAAACTAAGTGGTTCAGCTCCTTCAAAAAAGCTATCATCTTTGACAGTTAACAAAGCTAAATCAGCTGCATGTGAAACACTGATAACATTTGCTTCATAACGTTTAGTTTTACCATAACGTTTCACTTCAATAAAAGTATTATCTGCAATAACATGAGCATTAGTTAGGATACGCTTACCTTCAATAATACTACCTGAACCAGTTGAACTATAAGTTTTCGAATTCCAAGGTGTTTTATATTGAGTACGTTTAGCAACCGTATATATTTTTACAATCGAGCTTTTGATTTTATTATCATGTTGCTCTTGAGGAGAGAGTACATCAAGAGCAGATACGGCTTGTGAAAAAGTAAACAAAAGCAACAAAAGCCCTATCAATAAATTTTTTTTATTCATAGTTTTTATAATATTGTGAATTATTATTAAATAAAGTTCTGTATTGGTAATTAGATACCCTTAATATAATGTATGGCAAGGGTAAAAAAACAATGAGTCAACACTTATTGAATAGCTATAGCTGTTAATACACCACTTTTTCCGAATGCATAAATCATATTACCTTCTACTAATGGAGAAACGGTATAGCCCTTCGAATCACCGCGTAAGCGTGCTACAAATTTGCCTTTATTTATGTCAATAATATGTAAATATCCCGCATAATCACCAATCACAATGTATGAACCAACAAGACTTGGAGCCGTAGGTTGACGGCGTTCTAAGTCATCCATTTTCCAAACAGGTGCACCATTACTAGCATTGAGCTTAAATACATAACCTTTATCACTACTAGTGAATATGCTATTACTATTCGCTTCGACACCTGTATCTGTTGAGTAACCAGTCGACCATAAAATACTGCCATCACCAAGATTAATAGCTGCGATTTGTCCGTTATAGGTTGCAGCAAATATTTTTGATCCAACTAATTTGATTTTTCCATCAATATCAACAATACGATCTAGCTCTGTACGCCCACGAGGCACCCCCAAAATAGCTTCCCAAATTTGATTACCTGCCTGCATATCGAACGCAATTAATCTACCATTATCAAAGCCTATAATTACTTTATTATCTGCAACAATAGGGATACTAGCACCTCTGAGTGATAAAATGGGCGCTTTACGTGTTTTTTGCCAACGTATTTCGCCAGTTTCTGTTGTTAAGCCATATACTTTGCCATCAATTGTACGAAATATTACCATACCATCCTTTGCAGCAGAAACAGCAACAACTTCACTACTTAAACCTTGTACCCAGTACGGTTTTCCTGTTATTGCATCAAGTGAGATAGCATTACCATTAAGTGTTCCCACAAATATAGCATTCTCTCCAATATTAACACCTGCAGTGACAATATTTTCCACAGGAGTTTTCCAACGTAACTTTCCTGTGGTTTTATCATAGGCACTCACATTTGAGCCACCTGCAACAAAAATACTGTTTCCAGAAATGGCAGGATGAATTTTAACATATTGTTTTTTTGCATAATCGCCTGTCCGAACTTGCCAAACTACTTTTGCATTAACTGTTTGAGTAAAATTAACTAATTGCTTTGGTGGTAACAATTTATTTTTCTTACTAAATAAACCACAACCAGAGACTATTAGACTTAAGCTAATGCTGGCTAAAAGTAGAATGGTTACTTTTTTCATGATGTTAAACTCATAAATTAATCCAGATATGACGATGACTGAGTTACTTTTATGTTCCTAAGTCGTCACGTTTCATTTGCAAAAAGCTAATTATTGTTCCTTGAGAGCTTAACAAGGCTTTATCATAAGCTTCTTTAGCTTTATCTTGTTCACCTTTGGCAAAGTAAATATCACCTTTTAATTCTTCAGTAATTGAAAGGTAAGAACGTGGAAAAGTTTCATTAAGTATACTAGATGCTTTGTCAAACTGTTTCTGAGCAATATAAAGACGGGCTAAACGAGTTTTAGCCAAATCGAGTGTAACTTTTTCAGAAGTATGCTCGACTACCCACTGTAGTTCTACAATGGCACTAGCATTATCACCTTTTTCAGTATATTTCTTAGCCACAATCATTGAGGCAAGTGCCGCATAGGGGGTTGAAGCATAGTCAGTTTTGAGTTGAGCGACTTTGCTGTAAATTGTATCGTCATGGCTTTGTTGCACTTGTGAATAAATAGCAGAGGCTTCTTCAGCGGTTTGTAGCTTGTAGTCTTGCCAATAACGGTAGCCAAATAGTCCACCAATTGCAATGGCAATCCCTACGAAAACAGACATGCCGTTTTCTTTCAGCCATGCTTTTATTTGTTCTGCTTTTTCTTCATCAGTGAGAAAATCACTCATCGTGTTTTACCTTTTTTCATTTGTTATTTCCATGTAAGTTTTTAGTGTGTTCCCCGCTGAGCGTTCCGTTGCACACTCTACGCGGGCTATGTTATTTGTTTTTAGTTAAAAAGTCCGCAATAACATCTTGTGAGATGGTTTCCTGTGCTTTGTTTTCTCGCAGAGATTTGACAACAATTTCATTGTTCACCATTTCATTTTCACCCAAAATCAAGGCGTATTTTGCACCTGATTTGTCGGCACGTTTTATTTGTGCTTTGAAGCTACCACCACCGCAGTTACTTAACAAGCGTAATGATGGAATAGCGGCTCGAAGTTTTTCTGCAAGTTGTAGCCCTGCAATTTCAGCCGTGTCACCTGCCATAATTAAGTAAACATCCAGCGGCTTAGTATCAGCTATGCTTCCTTGCTCTTGCATTAAGGCAATTAAGCGTTCAATGCCCATTGCAAAACCACAGGCTGGTGTTGCACGTCCGCCGAGTTGCTCAACAAGACCATCATAGCGACCACCTGCACAAACCGTTCCTTGAGCACCTAGAGCGTCTGTAATCCATTCAAATACGGTGCGGGAATAATAATCTAGGCCACGAACTAAGCGGCTATTGACGGTATAAGCAATGCCTAAAGCATCGAGGCGAGCTTTTAATGCAGCAAAATGTTCTTTGGATTCTTCATCGAGATAATCCTGCAAATCGGGAGCATTGGCAACCAGTTCTTTCATTTCAGGATTTTTTGTATCAAGAATTCGCAATGGGTTGGAGTGTAGGCGATTTTTAGCATCAGCATCTAAACGATCGAAATGGTCACTAAAATAGCTGATTAATGTTTCACGATAGGCTTTTCTGGCTTCGCTAGTCCCTAGGCTGTTAATTTCTAGGCGGATATTATCCAAGCCTAGCTGCTTCCAGAGGTTTGCTCCCATTGCAATTAATTCGGCATCAATATCAGGTGTGGCGATGCCGTAGGTTTCTACACCAATTTGATGGAATTGGCGATAGCGTCCTTTTTGTGGGCGTTCACGCCGAAACATAGGTCCTGCATACCAAAGACGTTGTTGTTGGTTGTGCAATAAGCCGTGTTGGATGCCTGCTCGAACACAGCCTGCGGTTCCTTCGGGGCGTAGTGTGAGCATATCGCCATTGCGGTCAGCAAAGGCGTACATCTCTTTTTCAACAATATCGGTCACTTCGCCAACAGCACGGCTAAATAATTCCGACATTTCAACGATTGGCATACGGATTTCTTGGTAGCCGTAGCTTGCTAGTAGATTTCTAACGGTTTCTTCGAGAAATTGCCAAAGAGGAGTTTGCTCAGGAAGGATGTCGTGCATTCCACGAATTGACTGAATTTTTTTTGCCATTTAAGGAAGCTCACCTAGTTTTATAAAAATGAATCGTAGCCCGTGTGAAGTGCAACGTAACGCGGGGAATAAATCACTAAGCTGAAATTTCTACATCTTGTGTGTATGACTCCGCAAGGCTCCGTGCGGGCTACGGATATTTATGTGTAAACAAAAAACCCGCATTTCACAAAGCTCCAGGCGGGCTACAGCTAATTAATCCCTAATTCTGAACGATTAGCTATTCTTTGTCTATTTTGAATTTAGCAACGACTCCACGCATATAAGGTTTTTGATCGTAGAGTTTACCATTAATATAAACATCAACACCGGGAGCATTACCAACTTTAAAAGATAATGGTTTTCTTGCTTTAAACTCAGCACTTTCACCTGACTTTTTTAAACCACTAAAAACTTTCTTTTTACCACTGTTTACTCGCATCCAGACTTCATCTTTAAACACTAGTTTGACAATAACTTCACCTGCATTATCATTAACATTACTTAAATCAACTTCTGTTGTTTCTGGTGGTATTTTTTGTGTTTGCTCTATATTGTTATCACTTGTTTGTAGTTGAGCATTATCGACTAGTTTAGTGGTATTATTCGTTTGTTCAGCATTATCTACTGCTTGATGAGTATCCGCCGTATTTTGATCACCTTCAGCCGTATTTTTTATAGTACTTTGTATTGAATTATCGGTTTCAGTAATATCTTTAACATCGCCATTTGTATCAGAACTACGTTGAATAACGCCTTCCATTAAAGAAGAATTATTTACTTGTGTAGGTTGATTATTTACATCTGTTGTATTGACTATAGTAGCTGTACTTTGTTGAGTATTATTAGAATTATCAGTATTTTTTGTCAATTCTTGGGGTTGTTCTGAGTGGAGATTATCAGTTTTTATATCTGTAACTGAGTTAGCAGTAGATTTAGCCACTTCAACCTTTTGCTGTGTACTTTGTTCTGTTGCAATAAGCTTACTTGCATTACTCTTCTTTAATTCAGCTTCCTGTGTTTTATGAGAAAATTCACTCCAAATTTCTGTTGCCCAATTTTTTACACTAGGAATCATTGAAAGTGTAGCAAGCAATAATACAGCAACTGCGGCTACAACTAACTTAGCTAAATAAGGTGGAATAACAGGCTTAATAACATTATTAACTGATGCTGATGCTGAAAAATTATAATGAGTATGATTAATTGAGTTACCACCGCGTATTTCTTCATACAATGCGATCGCTTCCGCAGAGCTAGTATTGGCTAGCTTTGCATAGCCACGCAAATAGCCTCGCAAGTAGGGAGCTTCTGGCAGTCGCTCAAACTCTTCATTTTCTAAAGCTTTTAGCGTACCGACTGTCAAACATAATGCATCTGCAGCCTGTTCATAGTCTAATCCTGCAGATTCTCGGTAACTTTTTAATAAATCTCCAAGACGTTTGGTTTCAGTTTGTTCTTCGTTTATTTCTGTGTCAGGGCTATTGTTTTCTGTATCCACTTTAATCATTCCATGCTTGAGTGTGGAGGTTATTAAGTTTGTAACTATTCAGCAAAGGTAATATTTTATGCTTATTTGGAATACTGCAAGGAAGCTTTATGATCATTTTTTGCTACCTAGCTCCAAATTAACTCATTAAATACCAACTTTACATCTAAATTACGTTTTAAACCTTGAATTTATAACGAATTTGCTTCTTTGCTTGCAGGGAAATGTGTTAGTAGCTGAGAAACACATTTTTCTGCTTGTTGAGTTTCACCCAATTTTTCATTTACTTGCTTACATAATAGTAAACTTTCTGGAGTTTGCGTAGCAACCTCATTATATCTAAATAAAAAAGCTTGGGCTTTTGCTGGATTACCATTTTTCCAGCTAAGTTTTGCCATTTGGTAAAGAGCTAATGAAAATTTAGGGTTAATTTCCAATGCTTTACGGAAATAGGCTTCTGGATTTTCTCCTGTATTCGATTTTGCAATACAAATACCCGCATTAGTATAGGCAAACTCGGGAGTTTTGTAGAAAGGATCTTTCACTGCAATAGCAAATTCTCGGATAGCCTGCTTATATTGCTTTATGCTGCATAAAAAAGAACCATAATTATTATGTAAATCAGGGTTACGTTGGCTAACTTTTATGGCACGTTTAAAGTGTTTTAATGCCAATGAATTGTTACCGAGTTTTTGTTGTAACAAAGCATAATAGTGGTTTGCACTTTCTGAATATGGATTTTGTGATAGAGCTTTTTGCAATTTTTCTGCGGCTAACGTTAAACGGTTTTTTCGTAGGTACTCTGCTCCAAGTTTTGCATTATATTCTGCCGCTTGTGAGCTTTTACTGCGTCCGTTCGTTGTTCCACCTGATGTACAACTTGTTAATGCAGTGGCTAATACAATACTGAATGTAATTATTATTGTTTTCATTGTTGTTCCCCTTGTTCAATTCTTGCAAAGTGTATTTTTCTGCGACTACGATCTTTAAATTTTCCTGCTAATTGCCCACAAGCAGCATCAATATCTTCACCGCGTGTTTTACGGCGAGTAGTAACGCATCCTCGCTGGACAAGAATATCTTTAAAGCGATGTATTCGGTTATTGCTTGAAGTTTGATACTGAGTTTTGGGGAAGGGATTAAACGGTATCAAATTAATTTTACAGGGGAGATTTTTAAGTAAATCAGCTAGCTCATGAGCGTGGGCATCTGAGTCATTAACACCCGCGAGTAAAACATATTCAATCGTGATTTTTTCACGCACGCTGTCAACATTATCTAAATAGCGTTGACAGGCGGCTAACACTTCTTTGATTGGATATTTTTTATTTAATGGCACTAATTTATCACGCAGAGCATCATTAGGTGCGTGAAGTGATAATGCCAAAGCAACATTCAAGCGTTCTGCCAGCTTATCAATAGCAGGCACAACCCCCGATGTACTGAGGGTGACACGCCGTTTACTCAAGCCATAAGCATTGTCATCGAGCATCAATTGCATGGCATCAATGACATTTTCAAAGTTTAACATCGGCTCGCCCATGCCCATCATCACCACATTGGTAATTACGCGGCTGGCTTTAGGGTCAGGCTGTAAAGTGCGTTTAGCAATCCAAAGTTGCCCAATAATTTCAGCGACAGTGAGGTTGCGGCTAAAACCTTGGCGAGCGGTTGAACAAAAGGTGCAATCTAAAGCACAGCCAACTTGTGAAGAAACACATAATGTCCCGCGATCACCTTCAGGAATAAAAACCGTTTCAATACAGTTGCCATCATCAAGGCGGAGTAGCCATTTATGTGTACCATCCTGCGAGGCTTGATCCGTAATAATTTCAGGAGCTTTGATTATGCAATCGGCAGCTAGGCTTTCCCGCAAGGCTTTACTGAGATTAGACATTGCATCAAAATTATCTACATTCATTTGATGTAGCCATTTAATAACCTGTTTGGCACGAAAAGGCTTCTCACTACGTTGTTGAAAAAAATCGGTGAGCTTGTCGAGGCTAAAATCCAGTAGATTAATTTTGTTGTTATCGCTTGCGTTCATTTAGGGTGCTTTAGTTGTTTTGAGGAAGCTCTGATTAAGTCATGAATTTTTAAAAAATATAAAATTTGTAGCCCGCATGGAGCTTTGCGGAATGCGGGGAATATACCACTATTTTAACATATTGATATTACAGTGGAAATTCCCTGCGTTACGTTGCACTTCACACAGGCTACAGTTCATTTTTTTATAGTTAAGTACAAATTGACTTAATCAGAGCTTCCTTAATTAAGATCGAGAGTGTATCTCATTGTCAGCAAAGAAAAAGTTTATTTCTATTTTAGCATTATCAAGGCTATCTGAACCATGAACTGCATTTTCACCATAGGCATCTGAAAAATCACCGCGAATTGTTCCCGGCTTTCTCTTTGCAGGGTTAGTTGCTCCCATTAGTTCACGGTTTAATGCAACTGCATTTTTACCCTCAAGCACCTGTACCATCACAGGGGCAGAAGTCATAAATTCAACTAACTCATCAAAAAAAGGCTTCCCTTGATGTATTACATAAAATTGCTCTGCCATCGCCTTATCCATGTGAAGCATTTTAGCTGCAATAATTTGCAATCCTGCATTCTCAAAGCGGCTATAAATTTTGCCAATAATATTTTTGCAAACAGCATCAGGCTTGATAATAGAAAGTGTGCGTTCAATTGCCATTGCTCGCTCCTGAAATGAGAAAATAGGGATTCTACTGGTAGCAACTCCTATGAGACAAGATTTAATTGATTTAAGTTAATGAAAACTGCACAATGCCCGCTGAATTTTTTGGAGTCGCCTAAGAAGCTTTTACAAATACAATACCGTAACTTGGTGGAGAGCGGAGTTTGTCTATATCCCCCGTGCTACGCTGTGCTTCACGCAGGCTACGGTTGATGGATTGATTAGAGCTTCCTTTAGGATATGAGTAATGACTCAGTACACTATATAAAAGGTGGGCAGTGATTGAATATTCGGGCTTAGGCAGCAGGGAAGTTACCTTAGAGCTTACAGGGATGTATTTACAGCGTCCCGAATAATCATTACTGACCACTTTTACCACTTATTATACTGAGTCGTTACGGACATAAATGTTTAAACTGAAGCCACCGCTTCAGAGAGAAAAGAGGATTAATATGAAACTTATTTTATTAGGTGCACCCGGTGCAGGCAAAGGAACCGTTGCAAAAATGCTAACTCAACATGATGGCTCAGTACAAATTTCAACAGGCGATATTCTGCGTGCCGCAGTTGCCGCAGGTACAGAGCTAGGCAAGCAAGCAAAAGCAGCGATGGATGCAGGTGATTTAGTCTCTGATGATTTAATCATGGGAATTATGGAAGAGCGTTTAAAAGAAGACGACTGCAAAAACGGCTATCTACTAGACGGCTTCCCACGCACAATTCCACAAGCTGAAGCACTAAAAGGCTTGCTAGAAAAAATGGGCGAAGAGCTTGATATGGTTGTTGAAATTGACGTACCTCGTGATGTCATCCTTGACCGCTTAACCACACGTCGTACTTGTGAAAAATGTAATGCCATTTACAACGTCAAATCTAACCCACCTAAAGAAGAAGGCGTATGCGATAAATGTGGCGGCAACGTCGTACAACGTGCAGACGAAACAGAAGAAGCAATCAGCAACCGCCTAGACGTTTACAATGAAAAAACAGCTCCATTAGTTGATTTCTACAAAAACGAAGGCTTGCTATTCAGCGTCAACGCAACATCCAGCCAAGCAGTGGTTGATGCAGTGATTGAAAAGCTAAACGCTTAATCATCATCTGTAACCCGCACGGAGCTTTGCGAAGTGCGGGGTTTGAACTTATACAGGAGCCGTTGGCTTGACAACGCAGTACCACTATTTTCGATATGACTACGTTGCCAAGCCAACGCCTCCAATCATCAGGAAAACAACATTTCCCGTGGAAGTTTTTTGGTTACTTACCTAAATTCGTGACGTCACTAATTTGTTTCTGGGTGTATTAACTTTACTTGTGGAAAATAAGTTCTAAATTTTGATAAATCTCTAGTTATAAGAGAGAATTGAGATACAGAAGCATGTGCGCCAATAAAAAAGTCAGGCAATGGTGAATTCTTTGTACCTTTATTTCTCCTATATTTTATAAATACTTTGCCTGCCAAAAAAAGAGCTTCACGAGGAAGTTCTAGCACCTTAATTCCCAAATTTGATATTGCACTTTCTACTTCTTCAATTTTTTCAAAGCCAATTGAAACTTCAGTGTAGATAATTGAATTAATGTATAAAGTATTGGTTTGGCTATATTTATCTAATGTGTATTCTGACCAGTCAGCCCAATACGGATCATTAGTAAATAGGTCTAGCAAAACACATGAATCGACGAGGATACCATTCATTAGATGTCTCTAGTTAAATGTAGAATTTCATCTGTTGACATATTTGCTGTGGCAATACCTCTAAATTTTTTGAAGCTTCCATTTAAAGTTGGTTTATTGGTTTTAACTATATAAAATCTTCCATTTTCTTCTTTAAAGTCAATCTCACTTTCTGGAACTATGCCCAGCGTCTCTCTGATATTTCGAGGAATTGTAACTTGTCCTTTTGCTGTAACTCGCATATTTTCTACCTCTCTATAAAAGTAATACTAACATAGTATTACTTTTATAGGAGTGCATCAACCACACGGATGAATGCTTTGGATTCAGATAACGCTCAAACCACATAAAAATAACCTTTCTTACAATGCCTTTGTTTCTCCGCTTCGCATTCCGCGTAGGAATAAAAATATACGTCAATCTCCTAAAATGTTTAGTATAATTCTAAATCTTAGTTACTCAGTATGATAGGCGGTGAAGTTAATGAGTAAAGATTTACCAGCGTTTGTGCAAAATAGAATCCTAAATGAATAAACAAGAAATAGGTTCAGTGACAGCAAAAGGTGGATTTATGAATGAAGCCGATATATGTGCTAAGTTCATTGATTACCAAAACGATAATGAAGCAAAAATATGGCTAGCTTTAATGGGATATAATCCTGAAAAGATACAAAAATTATTTGCAGCTCAAATACCTGTTAGAATTAATCGTGAAAAAGCGATTTCTCTTGGAGTATCAAGCAAGAAATACGAGGAGAGTATAAAATTTAAGAAAGCTGATATTCAGATTAGAATTGAGATAACTATTGATA